>JANQSB010000390.1 GCA_028284295.1 Myxococcota bacterium
CGACCGCCTCCTCGATCGCCTGCACCCCCTCTTCCACCTCCGACTGCTCGATCACCAGCGGCGGCGCCAGCCGCAGGATCTTCTCGCCCGCCGTGATCACGAGCACGCCCTCGCGGCGGCACGCCTCGACGACCGGTGCCGCGGGGCCCGCGAGCTCGACGGCCCGCAGCAGTCCTTCGCCGCGGGTCTCGACCACCCGCTCCGGGCCCAGGCGCCTCGTCAGCTCGGCCAGCCGAGCGCCGAGGAACTCGCCCATCCGTCGTCCGTGCTCGAGCACGCCCTCCTCGATGAGCACGTGCAGGACCGCCGACGCGCAGGCACAGGCCAGCGGATTGCCGCCGAAGGTGGAGCCGTGGGTTCCGGGAACGAGTGCCGTGGCCACCTCTTCGGTCGCGCAGGTCGCGCCGATGGGGATGCCCCCGCCGAGCGCCTTGGCCAGGGTCATCAGGTCGGGTGTGACCCCGTGCCGCTCGTGGGCGAAGAGGGTTCCGGTGCGGCCGATCCCGGTCTGGATCTCGTCGAAGACGAGCAGGCAGCCGTTCGCGTCGGCCAGCTCGCGCAGACCCTCGAGGAAGCCGTCGGGCGCGGGGCGCACCCCGCCCTCTCCCTGCACGGGCTCGACCAGGATGGCGGCCGTCCGCTCCGACAGGAGCTTCTCCGTCGCGGCGAGGTCGCCCCAGGGAGCGTGATGGATGCCGGGAACGAGGGGCTCGAAGCCCTGCCAGTAGGCGGGCGTGCCGGTCGCGCTCACCGTGAACAGGGTGCGGCCGTGGAAGCCCCCTTCGAAGGCGACGATCTCGAAGCGGTCTTCGCCGCGGTCGCGATGCCAGCGGCGGGCGATCTTCAGGGCCGCCTCGTTGGCCTCCGCACCGGAGTTGCAGAAGAAGACGCGGCTGGCGAAGGAGTGGCGGACCAGCTGCTCGGCCAGCTCCACCTGGGGCCGGGTCGAGTAGAGATTCGAGACGTGCCAGATCCGGTGGGCCTGCTCCTCGAGCGCGCGGACCAGCGCCGGATGGCAGTGGCCGAGCACCGCGGTTGCGATCCCGCCCATCAGATCGAGGTAGCGGTTGCCGTCGGCGTCCTCGACACGGCAGCCCTGCCCGCGCACCAGGGTGATGGGTTGCGGCCGGTAGTTTCCCACCAGCACCTCGGCGCCGCGCCGAGCGACGTCTTCGTTGTCGGTCATGCGCGAACGCTAGCAGGCGGCCGGCCCCTCGCCCCGGCGCGGTTCTCAGCCGATTCGCCGCAGCGCGAGATGGGGTCGTACCCGCTGACGCTTGCCCTTCACGGAGACCTCGTCGAGGGCCTCGCACTCGAAGCGGCTCTTCACGCGTTGCCAGGTCTCGTGACCGATCACCACCTGACCGGGCCGGGCCACCGCGGACTCGAGACGACTCGCGATGTTCACCACGTCGCCGATGACCGTGTAGTCCTTGCGCTGGGGCGACCCGATGTCTCCCACGACCACCGTCCCGGAGTTGATGCCGATCCGCATGGCGATGTCCCGGTGCGCTTCGGACTCGCCGTTGAGCTCTGCCAACCGCTCCTGCATGCGCAGCGCACACTCGACGGCGCGCGCGGCGTGGTCCGGCATGGCCAGCGGTGCGCCGAAGAAGGCCATCATGCCGTCGCCGCGGAACTTGTCGAGCGTGCCTTCGAGGGCGAAGACCTCTTCGGTGAGGCGCTCGAAGATGTGGTTGAGCAGGGCCACGACCTCCCGCGGTGGGAGCTCCTCGGCGAGCGAGGTGAAGCCCGTGACGTCCGCGAAGAGCACGGTGACGTCGCCCTCTTCCGCGGCCATGCCGTGCTCGGCCACGCCGGGCGCCTCGATGATGCGATCGATCACCGCGGGTGAGCTGTAGCGGGCCAGCCGATCGCGGACCTGTTGCGCCTGGCGCACGTGGTCGCGCAGGGAGGCCTGCTCGACGGCCACGGCAGACAGGATGGCGAGGGTGGACAGGGTCTGGAGCTGGCCCGCCGTGAAGGCGTGCAGCTCGCTCTGCTGGTCGACGTAGATGAAGCCGCCCACGCGGCCCTCGCGGTAGAGGGGCGCGCACATCGCGGATCGGATGCACATGGCGATGATGCTCTCGGCGCCGCCGAAGCGCGCGTCGACGTTGGCATCGCGCACCAGCAGCGACTGCCTGCGCTTGATGCAGTCGTTCGCGATGTTGGTGCTGATGGTGATGGGCTCTTCGGGAATGCCCTCGCGCGTGCGCATCACCTTCGGGGTGGTGGTGTCGGTCTCGGGGTCGTAGAGGCAGATGACTCCGCGTTCGGCCGTGATGTTGTGGAAGACGAGCTCGAGGATTCGCTCGAGGGTCTCGTCGAGGGTGTCGCAGGTGAGAAGCGCCTCGGCGGCCTGGCTGAAGACACCGAGCAGGCCCGCGGGCTCCTCGAGCGCCACCGGGATCTCGAGGGATTGCGAGTCCGGACGCGCCTGTCCGTCGTCCTCGGCCGGCGCCTCGCTGCGACGGGAGCGCGGAATCAACGGCGAGAGGGACAGGGACAGGTCCGGCGTCGACGTGAAGAGCGAGTCGAGCCGATCCATGTCCAGGACCTCGGCACGCTGCCCTTCCGCGTCGGGCTCCCACACGACCCGCGCGCGGCCGGTCTGGGGCAGCGAGCCGATGTCGACCCACAGCTTGAGGGTGCCGACGTCGACGCAGTCTCCGTCGCGCAGCTGCTGCCGGCGCGTGCGGTAGGTGTTCACCTTGAGGCCGTTCTTGCTGCCGAGGTCGCGAATCTCCCACCCGTTCTCGTTGCGCGACACCTCGGCGTGCTCGCGCGAGACGCTCTCGTGGCCCAGCACCAGATCGCAGTCGGGCGAGCGGCCGATCCGGATGGTGCGGTCGGCCACCACGATCGTGCTCTCTTCACCGAGCGAGTCCCGGTAGCTGATCCGGCACAGGACCGGCCCTTCCGCCCGGTCTGCCTCCTGACTGTCCATGCCGTGACCCAACCGATCGACCCCGCTCGGCCGCGGCCCGGAGGCGCGGCGCGTCTCCCTTCGTATCGAGCCTTTCGCGGGTCGGCTTGAAGCGTCTCCCGCCCGCGGGGTCGCTACTCTCGTCGGATGGCCGACTCCCGGGCGCTGCAGCCCCTGCCGGGGCTCGAGAGACCATTCCGGATCGGTCCATTGCCGGTCCGCGAGGACGAGCGCGCCGTTCGCATGCTGGCCCGTGCCTTCCGTGACAACCCGCTGGACGTCGCGGTCATCGGCGGACGCGAGCGAGAGCGGCTTCGCGCGGTGGCCTGGGGGATGCGGACGACCCTGGCCTCGGCCCGCCAGGCGTCCGCGACCCGCATCCTGGCGGCCTTCGAGCCGGGCCGGACGGGGCCCGTCGGCATCCTCGTGGGCATCCCCTCGGCGGCCCTGCCGCTGCCCCCCGCGCCCCTGTGGCTGCAGCTTCGGTCGACCCTCGGCCAGGGACTGCGCGTCGGGCGCCGCTGGGCCACGGTCTTTCACACCCTCGAGAGCCAGCAGCCGCGGGATCCCCACTGGTACCTGTCCCTAGTTGGGGTCGATCCACCCCACTGTGGGCTGGGGATCGGGCGCGCGCTGCTCCAGAGCTGGCTGGCTTCGATCGACCCGGACGGCCTGCCGAGCTATCTCGAGACCGACCGCGAGGCCAATCTGGCCTTCTACGCCAAGGCGGGCTTCGAGGTGGTGTCGCGGCTCGAGGTCCTCGGCACCCCCGTGTGGTGCATGCGCCGCACCGTTTCCGCGCCCGAGGAGGGGCCGCTTGCTCTTCACCCGACCTGACGGCGATCGCATCCCGGACCTGTCCCGGATGCGGCGCTTCATGCCCTTCGTTTCGCCGCGCCGCAACGACGCCCTGGTCCTCTACCAGACCGAGATCGAGCTCGACGCCGCCAACGCGTTCCTGGAAGAGCTGAATGCGAAGCGGCCCGACGACGCACAGGCGACCCTCTTCCATCTCTATCTGCGCGCGGCCTCCCTGGCGATGCACGAGCGTCCGGGCGTCAATCGCTTCGTGGCCGGCGGGCGATTGTGGCAGCGGAACCACGTGGCCATCACCTTCAGCGCGAAGGTGGCTCTGGAAGACGGCGCACCCATGGTGACCGTGAAGCGCATCTTTCCCGCGGACGAGAGCCTCGACGAGATGATCGACAGCATCCTCGAGAATCTCGTCGCACGACGGCGC
Organism: Myxococcota bacterium; assembly: GCA_028284295.1. Lineage (GTDB taxonomy): Bacteria > Myxococcota_A > UBA9160 > UBA9160 > UBA4427 > JAJDAN01. Next base: position 4,170 of record JANQSB010000390.1, read on the forward strand.
GGTCGGGAGAACCGCTCCGACAAGGAGATGAAGCTCGCTCTCGAGTTTCCTCCCTTCCTGATCCGGGCCGGGGTCTGGCTGCTGGACCGGGCCAACCACTGGAACCTGCTCAGTCGGAAGATGATCGACGACGACCCCCTCTTCAGCTCGCTGTTCGTCGCGAACCTCGGGTCCGTCGGTCTCGCCGCCGGCTATCACCACCTGTGGGAGTACGGAACCTGCTCGATGTTCGGAGTGATGGGCGGCTTCCGGACCCGGGAGGACGGAGTCGAGATCATGAACGTCAACTACACCTACGACGAGCGGGTCGAGGACGGGCTGTACGCGGGCATCGCGATGGAGCGGCTGAAGGAGAAGCTCGAGAACCCGGGTCTGCTCGCGTAGCGATCGGTACGGACGGTCGACGCCCGGATCCATCGGAATAGAACGGCGTTTACCGATCGCGTCGGGTGGATCTCCGGCATCCCCGGGCCGCGGCGCATGGCGGCCACACCCACACGAGGGTCGCCGTGGCTCCCTTCCGTCAGATTCGGTCATTTTCCGCTTGACGCCGGCCGGGGGCGTGTGGGAGAAGTGGGACAGCCGACGCCTCCGGGCTCCATGGGCGGAAACGCGGCGGCCCCACCAGTGCAAGCTGGATTGCCGCTGCTGGGGTGGATGCGGAAGAACACGGTCGATCGGGCGCGATCCCGACCGGCCCGAACAGGATGCGGAAGTAGCTCCAGAACCGCCCAGGGGCCTGTGGGAAGGGGCCTCCATCGGCGTCACGCGGCCCGGCCGGGCAACCGGTCGGGCCGTTCTGCGTCCGGACCCGGCTGCTTCGAGCCTGCGGCGACCGGACGCGGGAGCTTCCAAACCCCTGCCACGGCTGGCGGTTTCGTGTTTTTTTGCGACTTTGTTCGCGTTCATGTCGACCTCCGCCGGACCGCCTCGGGAGAGCAGTCGCAAGCGTGCAACCTCGTTGCGCGAGGACGACGGCCGCCTGGTGCGCGGTCGCAAGAGCCGCGAGCGGATCCGCCGCGCCGCCCTCGAGCTGTTCCGCGAGAAGGGCTTCGACGGAGCGACCCTGCGTGAGATCGCTCGCCGCGCAGGCATGGGGGCGAGCTCGATCTACCGCCACGTGCAGAGCAAGGAAGAGCTGCTGATCGACGAGCTCGAGGCCATCCAGGAGGAAGCCTGGCGGCGCTTCCGCGAGGCCGACGACCGCTCCCGTCCCACCCGACAGCGTGTCCACCACTTCCTGGAGGTGCAGCACGAGCTGCTCGCCGCCGATCCGGACCTGACGATGATCGCCCTGCGCGCGACCACCCGACCCGAGGCGCGCGTCGCTCGCAAGACCCTGCTGCTGAACGACCGCACGATCGGATTGCTGGCCGAGATCCTCCAGATGGGGCGCAAGCGGGAGGACCTGGTGGCCGACATCGACGTGTTGGCGGCTGCCTCGACCCTGTTCCACGTCACCCAGGGCGCGCGCATTCCGTGGGCCAACGGGCTCGTCAAGGCGAGTGCCTGTCAGCGCAACGTGCTGGCCGGAGTCGACCTGCTCTTCCGTGGCATCCACGCGCCGGAAGCCCGGTGGTGGAAGCCACGCCCCGTCTCACCCGGGGCTCGCCGGACCTAGCGTTCCGGGGTGAAGCGCACCTTCATCTCGACGCAGGATCGCACCAGCGAGGACGGCACGATCACCGGTCCCCCTTCGCTGTACTCCATGTCGGGCAGGCGCCGGAGCAGCTCGGCGAAGGCCACCCGCAGCTCCATCCGCGCCAGGTTCGCGCCGAGGCAGAAGTGGTTGCCGACCCCGAAGCCCACGTGCTGGGGGTTGCGCGTGACGTCGAAGCGGTCCGGGTCCTCGAACTGCTCGGCGTCGTGGTTCGCCGACGGGTAGAGGACCAGCACCTTGTCGCCCCGCTTCAGGGGCTGACCGTGCAGCTCGGTGTCCTCCACCACGGTTCGACCGAAGGAGTGCACGGGCGACACGAAGCGCACGATCTCCTCGCAGGCGCTCGGGATCAGCGAGGGGTCGTCGATCAGCTTCTGCCGCTGGTCCGGGTTCTCGATCAGCAGCTGCATGCCGCCCGAGAGCGCGTTCCGGGTGGTCTCGTTGCCGGCCACCATCAGCAGCACCAGCAGCATGATGAGCTCGTCGTTGGCCAAGGCCTGGTGCTCGTCGTCGAAGCCGAGGTCCTCGCGGTCGCGGTTCTCGTAGGTCTCGAGCACCCCGCTGTCCTTGGCGCCTACGAGGATGCTCACCAGATCGTCCTGCGGGTTGGCGCGTCGGTCCTCGATGATCTTCGTGACGTAGGTCGAGTACGCCATGAAGGCAGAGACCGCGCGGGCCATGATCTCCGGATTGTCGAAGTTGCCGTCCCCCGCGATCATCGCGTCCGACCACTCGTGAAAGCTCTTCCGGTCTTCCTTGCGGATGCCGATCATCTCGGCGATCAGGAGCAGCGGCAGCGGGACCGCGATGTCCTCGACGAAGTCGCACTCGCCCCGATTGGCGACGGCGTCGATGGCCTCGGTCACGATCTCGCGGAACGCCACCTCGAGCTTCTTGACCATTCGCGGCGTGAAGCCCTTGTTGATGAGCTTGCGCAGCTGACCATGGCGCGGCTCGCCTTCGTCGATCAGCCCGAGCTTGGTGTCGTTGCCCGGGCGGACGCCCTGGGCCGAAGTGAAGAGCTCCTGGTGCTTCGAGACGTAGGAGACGTCTGCGTAGCGGCTCACGACCCACAGACCGTCCTTGGCGGACCAGTGGACGGGGTCGTTCTCGCGCAGCCAGCGCATCCGTTCGGGCATCGTCTCGTCCCAGGAGGGGGCGGCGAGGAACTCGGTCTCCATGTCCACGGTCTGGTTTCTCCTGACGTCCATGCGTCTCTGGGGGTATCGGCTCAACCGGGCTCGGGCCCAAACAGCAGGGCCGAGAGCTTGCGGAGGAGCTCGGTCTGGCGGGCGAGCTCTTCGGGCGACAGCAGGTCGGTGCCGTCGAGGTCGCGGTAGAGCGGGGCCATGGCGAAGTAGCCGACGACGATGTTGTACATGGCGAGAACCAGGTGGGGCCTCTGGGCGGCGGACCAGCGTCCGGCGGCGGGTCCGGTGGCGACGAGCTTCTCCGCCTGGGCGAGCAGCGGGCCGAGCCACGCCTGCAGCAGCTGTCGCAGGTGCCGGCCCCCGTCGAGGGTCTCGTGGAGCACGAGGCGCGGCAGGGCGGGGCGCTGGGCCAGCAGGGCGAGGGTCTGCTCGAGGATGTCCTCGGGATTGCCCTGGTCTCCGCGATCGACCGCCGACTCCACCAGGGTCCGCAGCAGCGGCGCGATGCCGCGATCGAGCACCGCCGCGTACAGGGCTTCCTTGCTCTCGAAGTGGTTGTACAGGCTGGGGATGCGGATCCCGACCCGGTCGGCCACGTCGCGCAGGGTGGTGCCCTCGAAGCCGCGCTCGCCGAAGGCCTCCTCGGCGGCGTCGAGGATGCGCTCGCTCGTCTGGAGGCCCTTCTCACTGCGACGGGTGGGGGCGAGGTCGGGGGTGGCCTGGGGCACGGGCGGAGGGCTCGCTGCTAGAAAACTAACGAGCGCTAGTTTTACTTCGTTCTCGCGATCGTGTCAATAGGAGATTGATGCTCTATCTCGGTCAGCCGCGTCCGGGCCCGGGGGGCACTCCGCGGAATGACTCGCCACGGCTGTTGTCGGCTTCCTGAGCCGACTCCGGCGCACGACGCGGTGTGGCTCGTCCGGGTCGGGAGGGGGGCTGCGTTTGACTTCCGCTCCGCGCACCCCCGGCTCCCGGCCGCTCCGCTTCGGGAGACAGGTTGTCGGCCCCGCCGTCGGGATGACGTGTTTTCCCAGGGGGTGGGCGGTCAACCCTCGAGGTCTTCGTCCTTCTCGACGGCGGCTCGGAGCTCCCGGAGCCAGGTGTCGTGCTCGGGGCCCGTCCAGGTGCGGTGGTCGCCCCGGGCGTAGGCCTGGGCGTTGCGGTGGTACTGCCAGGCGTTCAGGCGGTTGGGGCGGCTCATGTCGCGCTCGCGGATCCGCTTGGCGGGAACGCCTGCGATGATCGAGCCGGCGGGGAACTCGCTGCCCTCCGTCACGAAGGCTCCGCCCGCGACGATCGAGCCGTTGCCGATGACGGCGCCGTCCATGATGGTCGCGTTGATGCCCACGAGGCACGCGTCTCCGATCGTGCAGCCGTGCACCGTGGCGTGGTGGGTGATGGAGCAGAAGTCGCCGATGCGGGTCGGATGGTCGTAGCCGATGTGGACCATCACGAAGTCCTGCAGGTTCGTGTAGCGGCCGACGACGACCTCGTTCACCTCGCAGCGGATCACGGCGTTGGGCCAGACCGAGGAGCCTTCGCCGATCTGGATCCTGCCGTAGAGCTGCACCCCGGGCGCGACGAAGACACTCGGATGGATCGACTGCACGCGGCTACTCGGCTCCCCGCTCGAAGATGCTCCGGGTGCGCTGGCGGAGGTCGTCGTCGCACAGGAAGTCGATGGCGGTCATGGCGAGAGCCTTGGCGCCGTCGAGGGCCGCTGCGTCGCCGATGGGTGCGCCCGCGTGTACGGCGAACTCGGCGTTGTGGATGGTGCAGTGGGGCGGAGCCGAGGCGATCATGGGGTGGATCGACGGTACCCGCTGGCTCACGTTGCCCATGTCGGTGCTGCCCGCGAAGCGCGACGGGAGCGCGTCCAGCGGGATGAACTCGCGCCCCAGGCTCTCGGCGTTCTGCTGGAAGGCGTGGGCCAGGGGCTCGTTGAAGCGGATCGCCTCGTAGTCGACGGGGCTCCAGTGGAGCTCCACGCTGGTGCCGGTAGCAGCAGCACCGGCCTGGAAGCAGGAGGCCACGCGCTCCTTCAGCGGATCGAGATCCTTGGCGTTCCGCGCCCGGACGTAGAAGCGGCCGGAGGCCCGCTCCGGAACGATGTTGGGGGCCTGGCCGCCGTTCGTGATGATTCCGTGGATGCGCTCGGTCGGGCGGATGTGCTGGCGCAACGCGCCGAGCGACTGGTAGGCGAGCACGAGGCCGTCGAGCGCGTTGCGGCCGCGCTCCGGCATGGCGGACGCATGGGCGGCCACGCCCGTGTAGACGGCGTCGACCTCGGCCACGGCGATCGACGGCATGTCGACCAGGTTGACGCCCGCCGGGTGGATCATCATGGCGGCGTCCACGCCCTCGAAGGCGCCCTGTCGCGCCATCAGCTCCTTGCCACCGCCGCGCTCCTCCGCGGGCGTTCCCAGCAGTCGCACGCGTCCGGGCAGGGAAGCTCCCAGGGTCTGCAGCGCGAGCCCCGCACCCACCGATGCGGTCGCGATGATGTTGTGCCCGCAGGCATGGCCGATCTCCGGTAGCGCGTCGTATTCGGCGACCAGCGCCACGCACCCGGTGTCTCCGTGTCCGAAGTTCGCCGCGAAGGCCGTCTCGAGTCCGTAGGCGCCGGGCTCGACGGCGAGGCCGGCCTGCTCGAGGGTCGAGACCAGGAGCGCGCAGGCGTCGTGCTCCTCGAAGGACAGCTCCGGGTTGGCGTGGATCTCGTGCGAGACGTGAAGCAGCGTCTCGGAGAGCGCGTCCACGGCCTCGCAGACGCGCTGCTTCAGGGCGTCGACATCGTGTGAGGCGGCTTGGTCGGCCATCCGGGCTCCTCGCGTTCGACTGTGGCGAAACAGGGCTTGAGTCTAGTGCCGCCCGTGCCGATACGCAGGAACGCCACCGGAGCGCGAATCGGAGCGCGAATGCGACGAGTCCTTTCTGTGTCCTGCATCACCGTCCTGGCCGCCTGCGGCCTGGCGTGGGGCGGCTCCGTGCAGGCGGGTGAGTTCAAGCGCTTCCCCGAGTACGCCTACGAGTCGCGACAGCAGACCGACGTGGAGGCCCTCAAGGAGCTTCTGAAGCAGGCCCAGGAGCTCCAGAAGGCTCAGGACGCACAGGATGCCGCCGAGGCCAAGGACGCGGCCGAGGAGGCCGTCGTCGCCGAGAAGAAGGCCACCGCCGACGCCGCCGTCGAGAAGCGGGGCGGTTCGTCCCAGGCCGGCTGCATGTACCGGGACAACAAGCTCATCTGGGAGAAGAAGCCGGGCACCTGCAAGCCCTGAGCGTCTTCCGGTCTCGCGGCCGCTCTGCCAAGCTTCTGGCGTGGATGCCCGCGACGAGCTCCTGACCATCGCCGAGATCGCCATCGCGCTCGCCGGCTTCGCGGGTGTGGTCGCGGTCTTCATCCAGCGCGACGGCGGCCAGCACCCGGCGGATCGTATCCGCTTCCTGGGCGTGTTCTCGATCGCCTTCCTGGCGGTTCTGCTGGCGTTCTGGCCCGTCGCGCTGACCCACGCGGGACTCGAGTCGACCCGGCTGTGGCGTATCGCGAGTCTCGGCATGGCAGCGATGTGGTTCCTGAACGTCGCACCGATGCCCTACGTCATGCGCGAGCTGCGCCGCCACATCGAGGTCCGGACCTTCTCGCTGGTGCTGCTGTGGCTGCCCGCGTTCGCCAACCTGGCGATCCAGCTTCTCAACGTCGCGGGCTGGCTGTGGTCGCCGGGCTTCGTCGCCTATCTGGTGGGACTTCTCGTCTACATCTACTCCTCGGGCATCCTCTTCGTCTACGCGGTGGTCTTCCGGCCCGAGGCGGAGTCCGCTTGACGACCGGATCGTGAGCCGGCGTCAGCGGTTGGCGGCGATTGCCTCCGTGAAGCTCGCGCCCGCGGACAGCAGCTTGCGGGTGGCGATCATCTGGCGCGGGCGCTTGTTGCCGACCGCGGCGACGAGGCGACCCCTGCGCCCGAAGAGGGCGAGGAAGCGGTGGTCGCCCTCCGGGTCGAGGCTGCCGTGACAGAGCTCCACGGTATCGCCCGGCTGGACGTGCCCCGCGATCTGCAGCCGCAGCTCGTACTGGTCGGTCCACACGTAGGGGAGGTGGGCGAGGGGCTCGACGCTCTCGCCCCGCAGCATGCGTGCGCCGACGTGAGTCGCCTGCTCGACGGCACTCGTCCAGTGCTCGCGTCGCCCACCGTCCCAGCGAGCGACGTCGCCGGCCGCGAAGACCTCGGGGAAGGTCGTCGCGCCGGAGCCGTCGCAGACGACGCCGTCCTCCAGCTCGAGCCCCGAGCCTTCGAGCCAGTCGGTCGCGGGACGCGCCCCGATGCCGACCACCACCAGGTCGGTGTCGAGGACGCGGCCGTCGCCCAGCTTCACGCGCTCGACGCGACGCCCGCCCTCGAAGCCGGTGACTCCGACACCGCAGTGGATCTCGACGCCCTGGTCGCGGTGACGGTCGCCCACCCAGGCGCCGAGCTCCGCGCCGAGTCCGCGCACGAGGGGCTGTTCGAGGGGCTCGACCACCGCCACCTCGAGCCCGAGCTGGCGGCAGCTTGCCGCGACCTCCATCCCGATGAAGCCGGCGCCCACGATCAGGACCCGGGACGCCCGTGCGAGCTCGTCTCGGAGCCGGCGGGCGTCGTCCAGGGTGCGCAGCAGGTGGATCCCGCCCAGGCCGTTCGCGAAGGGAAGCTCGCGAGCGGTGGTTCCGGTCGCCACCAGGAGCTGGTCGTACGGGATCCGCTCCCCGTCCTCGAGCTCGACACAGCGGTCGTCCGCGTGGAGCACCCGGGCGGGGCTCCCGAGGCGCCACTCGACCGCCAGGTCCTCGACTCCCTCCCGCCGCAGGGACAGTCGGCTCTCGTCCCAGTCGCCCTTCAGGAACTGCTTCGACAGGGGCGGCCGGTCGTAGGGGAGATGCGGCTCCGCACCGACCGCGACGATGCGACCGTCGTAGCCCTCCCGGCGAAGCGCTTCGATGGCCCGCAGGCCCGCGAGCGAGGCGCCGACCACCAGGATCTGCTGGGGGGTGGACATGGGGCGGGAGGTATAGGCGACCTCGTCAATCGCCGCCGGTCTCGAAGAGCCGCGGGCGCGGAATGCCCTGGCTGGTCAGCAGCCCCGCCAGGATGAGCCCCAGTGCAGCCGCGGCGGACCACTGGAAGGGTTCGCCCAGGAGCGCGATGCCGGTGCCGAGCGCGACGACGGGGATCAGGTAGTTCATCAGCGAGAGGAAGGTCGGGCCGGCACTCGAGACGATCCGGAAGTAGAGCACCGTGGCGACTCCCGTCGGCACCAGCCCGAGCCAGACCGCCGACAGCAGTGAGGTGCTCGACGGGGCGAGCTGCCACGGCGCGTCCAGCCACAGGCAGGCCGGCAGCATGATGCCAGTGGCCATGATCATGGTGCAGGCCGCCGCGACGACGGGGTGCGCCGTCGGCATGTGGCGCGCGAGGATGGTGTTGATCGCGTAGCAGAGCGCGCCGAGCAGGATCGCGGCCTGGTGGGCGATGTCGCTGGTGGCGCCGCCGAGTCGAGCCGCGGCGTCGGGCCCGGTCAGGAGCGCCACTCCCGCGAAGCCGAGCCCGAAGCCCGCGGACCTGCGCCAGTCGAGGCGCTCTCCGGCGACGAAGAAGTGCGCGAGCACCAGGGTGGCCAGCGGCATCACGGCCATCAGCAGACCGGCGACTCCACTCGGTACGCGTTGCTGCCCCCAGCTGATCGAGAAGAAGGGCACCGCGTTTCCCACGAAGGCCAGCAGCCCGTAGCGCAGCCACAGGCGGCCCGGAGGCGGCAGGCGGATCCCCAGCGGCCTCAGCAGGGCGAGCAGTACGAGCGCCGCGACCCCGACCCGCGTGGCCACCAGGGTCGCGGGGGGCAGGGTGTCGACGGCGAGGTCGATGAAGAGGAAGGCGGTTCCCCAGATCGCGACCAGGGCGAGGAGCCGGGCCCAGTCGCCCGCACTCCGCTGCGAGGTCGCCGCCATGCTCGGAGCATACAGACGCGAAAGGGCCGGTGGAGCGTGCTCCACCGGCCCGGGTCTCGCTCGGTCTTCCGCCCGTCGGGTCAGGCCGCTCCGGACACGGCGGCTTCGCCGCTCTCGCCGGTTCGGATACGAAGGGCCTGGGTGACGGGAGAGACGAAGATCTTTCCGTCTCCGATCCGCCCCGTCTGGCACGACTCGAGCAGCGCGGCGGTGACCTTCTCCTCGTGATCGTCCGGGACCACGATCTCCAGCTTGATCTTGGGGAGGAAGTCGACCACGTACTCGGCTCCGCGGTAGAGCTCGGTGTGTCCCTTCTGGCGTCCGAAGCCCTTGACTTCGGAGACCGTCAGGCCCTGGATGCCGATCCCGCTGAGTGCCTCCTTGGCATCGTCGAGCTTGAAGGGCTTGATGATCGCTTCGATCTTCTTCATGACGTTTCTCCTCGCACGCGCGGTGCGCTCTTGTTCCTGGGCTGGGTACTAGGACTCGGTTGCCAGCTCACGCATCGGCACGGAGCCGGCGTTCGCCGCTGCGGGCTGGTAGTCGCTACCACCCGAGACGTGCAGGTCGTAGGCGTGCATCCCGTGCTCGCCGTAGTCGAGGCCGTCCACCTCTTCCTCGGCCTCCACCCGCAGGCCCATCACGGCCTTGATGGTGAGGAAGATCGCGCTGGCGCAGATCAGCGTGAAGGCCGCGTAGGCGAGGACGCCGATCAGCTGGGTGACGAAGCTGTGCTCGGGATTCGTGGAGAAGATCCCGACGGCCAGGGTGCCCCAGATGCCGCAGGTGAGGTGCACCGAGATGGCGCCGACCGGGTCGTCGATCTTGATCTTGTCGAAGGCGATGACCGAGCCCACGACGATGCCGCCCGCCACCAGGCCGATGATGATCGCCGTGAACGGAGTCATGACGTCGGCGCCCGCGGTGATGCCCACCAGACCGGCGAGGATGCCGTTCAGGGCCATCGACAGGTCCGGCTTCGACGAGACGAAGCTGTAGGTCAGCATGGCGCCGAGCCCGCCGGCGGCGGCCGCCAGGCAGGTGGTCACGAGGACCAGCGAGGTCAGCTCCGGATCGGCCGAGAGCACCGAGCCGCCGTTGAAGCCGAACCAGCCGAGCCAGAGCAGGAAGACGCCGACCGTGGCGCTCGGCATGTTGCTGCCGGGGATCGGGGTCATGCGTCCGTCCTTGCTGTACTTGCCGATCCGCGGGCCGAGCAGCATCGCGCCGATCAGCGCGCCCCAGCCCCCGACGCTGTGCACGAGGGTCGAGCCGGCGAAGTCGTAGAAGCCCATGGCGTCGAGCCAGCCACCGCCCCACTTCCAGCTACCGGCGATCGTGTACACGAAGGTCACGAACAGGACGGTGAAGACCATGAAGGACTTGAGCTTGATGCGCTCGGCCACCGCGCCCGACACGATGGTCGCCGCGGTCGCCGCGAACATCGCCTGGAAGAGGAAGTCGGTCCAGTAGGTGTAGCCGCCGTCCGCGTAGGCCGGGGTGTTGCCCTCGGCTCCCGGGTCGAGGCCGAAGCCCGCGAACCCGAAGAAGGAGCCCAGGCTGAAGTCACCCGGGTACATCAGGTTGAAGCCCATCAGGTAGTAGGTGATGAGCCCGGCGCAGACGATGAAGGTGTTCTTGAACAGGATGTTGGTGGTGTTCTTCGCACGGGTGAGCCCCGTCTCCACCATGGCGAAGCCGAGGTGCATGATGAACACCAGTCCGGCAGCCAGCATCATCCAGACGTTGTTGGCGACGAAGGTGCCGGCGGTCACGCCCTCGTCGGCGGACGCGACGGCCGGCGCGAGCAGGGCTCCCGCGGCGAGCGCGCCGGTCAGGAGGAGGGATCTTCGATTCATTGGGGTCTCCGTGTGGGTTCGGTTGGATCCGTTTCGGGGGGAGAGGGTCGGCGCGAGCTCGGTTCGCGAACGCTCCGCTGCTCCCGGTCGGGTGCGTGTGACGCGTTCCCGTAGAGCAACGGCCGTGCCAAGCGGGCAGGGGATGGCCCGAGGGCTCCGCGCGTCGTTCGAGACCCGGACGGGCCGATTTCGGCACATCCGAGGCGCTGGCGGTGCGTCGTCGGCGGCCGGGCTTGCCCAATCGCTGGGCCGTGGTGGTCAACCGGGCAGCATCAGAGGACTTCGTCGTTCCCGAGGGGGCGGCCGGGCCTCGCGGGCCCGGTGGTAGACTCCGCGCCCCGCGTCGTCCCACCCGTCGGCGCGCGCTTCCGGAGAAGATGCCGATGTCCGAGATCCGTCCTCCCGCCGTCGCCCTCGCCGCCGTCCCCGGGCGTCGCAAGTGGACCCTCGAACTCGCTCGAGAGATCGAGCGGCGGGAGTTCTCGGGGATCTACTGCGCGAGCTTCGGCGACGGCATGGGGCTGTGCGAAGCCCTGGCGCTCACCACGGAGCGGATCCCCTTCGGCACCGCCATCGTCAACATCTACGCGCGGCACGTGAGCGACTACGCGGTGACGGCCCCGCTCATCCACGAGCTCTCGGGGGGCCGCTTCCACTTCGGGGTCGGGGTCAGCCACGATCCCCTCAACCGCCGTCTCGACGCCCGGCCGGGCAAGCCGCTCTCGGACATGCGCGCCTTCGTCGAGGGGCTGCACGGCGCCCGGCGCGCCGGCGAGCAGCCGCCCGTCGTGGTGGCCGGGCTGCGCAAGAAGATGGTCGCGCTCGCCGGCGAGATCGGGCAGGGCGTGGTCTTCGCGAACGTCGCGCGTTCGCACCTGAAGGAGTCGCTGGCCGCTCTCCCCGCCGAGCGGCAGGCAGACCCCGACTTCTTCGTCGGGAACATGATCCCGGTCTGCATCTCGGACGACGAGGCGGCGGCCGCTGCCGTCAACCGACGCACGCTGATGGGCTACGTGATCCTGCCCAACTATCGCAACTACTGGAAGGAAGCCGGCTACGTGGAGGAGATGGAGGCCATCGAAGCCGCCCTGGAGCGCAAGGAGCACGAACGGCTTCCCGAGCTGATGAGCGACGCCTGGCTGAACGACACGACGCTGTTCGGTTCCCCTGCGAAGGTTCTCGAGGGGCTGGCCGCCTGGCGGGAGGCAGGTCTGAAGGTCCCGATCCTGGTGCCCTCCTCGGCTGTCGGCAAGCAGCCCCAGGCCTTCGAAGAGCTCTTCGGGCTATTCGGCTGAAAGCGGCCAGGCCGGTACGACCGGCCGCTGCCCCGCACTACAATCCCGCAATGGCGACCGATGTCAGTCAGCTGCCCCGTTCGGCGCACTCCGGCGCCCCCTGGCCCGTCCTGGCCGGGCTCGGCGCGCTGGCGGCCGTCGCCTTCTGGGATCTGGTCGGTTACGAGTCCTACCGGCGGGTGACCGACCGGCTCGAGGGCGCGAACGAGTTCTTCTTCGCGCCGACGGGTGCTTCGCCGGGCTACGTGCTCGGGATCGCCGCGTACCTCCTCTATCACCGGCACCGGGACCTCGTCGCTGCCTGGGGTCAGCCCGCGCGTCCCCTGCTCGCGGGCTTGCTGCTCGTCCTCTCCGTCGCGAGCCTGGCCTGGGCGCAGTACACGGGTGCCCAGCATCTGCTGGCAGCGGGGCTGGGCTTCTTCCTGCTGGGAGCGGCCGAGTCCCTGAGTGGGCGGCGGGGCTTGCAGGCCGTGGCTCCCTCCGCGTTTCTCGTCTTCCTGCTGGTCCCGGCACCGGCGCTGGTCTTCAATGCGTTCGTCTACGACCTGCAGCTCGCCATCGCGGCCGCGGCGGTCGAGATGGTCTCCTGGGTGGGGATCGAGGGCTTCCAGGCCGGCGACCAGATCGTCACCCGGCAGCGCATCTTCCAGGTGATCGAGAGCTGCACGGGGCTGCGCATCACCGAGACCCTGGTCGCCACCGCTCCCCTGTACGCAGCCGTGTTCCACCGGAGCGACCGCAGGATGCTGGCGTTGGTGGCGCTCACCCCGGTGATCGGGCTGCTCGTCAACCAGGTTCGCGTCGTCTCACTGGTCCTCAGCCCCTACTCCCACGTCGACTCGGTGCACCTCGCCCAGGGCTTGATCATGATGGTCGTCGGGGTGCTCGGGATCTCGGCGGTGGACCGGCTGCTCGAGCGGCGCAACCTGTTTCCCCGGCGCGCCCGGCCGGCCGAAGCCGCCGCCGGGGTGCCGGGTGCCGCGCGCTTTACGGCCTGCATCGCGGTCGGGGTGGGCCTGGTGGTGCTTCGTTTCGCGGTTCCCGGGTGGAGCTCCGAGCCGGGTGAGCCGTCGGTCCAGCGCCTGCGGACGGCCTTGCGGCAGATGCCGTCCACCGACGAGGAGGTCGATCGGGAGTTCCTCGGCAGCGTCGACTTCACGGACCGCTTCCATCGACGCTACGAGGCCAGCGGTCGCGAGATCGGTCTCTTCGTCGGCATCGACGATCGAACCCACCTCGGTCGGAGCATCGTCTCGACGAAGACCGAGGTCGGCGCATCCGGCTGGATCCTGGAGGATCGATGGGAGCTGCCCACCGACGACGGTGATCTGCGGGCGCTCGTCATCTACTCGCCGCGGGAGCGTGCACGCCATCTGGTGCTGGTGCGCTACGGCGGCGTGTCGGGTCCGCTGGCCGAGAGCGCTCGCTATGCGCTCGCGCTGGACCGAACGCGCTGGCGCCGGGAAGCGCCGGCGTGGGCCGTGCGCGTCGACGCGAGGCTCGAGCCGGGCGAGAAGTCGCTCGAGCGGACGACAGCGGCGCTGCAGGCCTTCCTGGAGCAGATCGAGCCCCAGCTCGGAGCGGTCGGAATCCTGTAGCCCACCGATCCGTCGGCCCGGCTTCCCGTCGCCGGGACTAGCCGCCCGGGTCGTCCGGGGAGGAGCTTCCGCGTCGGAGTCGGCGCCGGACGCCCTCCACGAGCGCCTGTCGCCGGGCGGCGGGGAGCGCTTCCGCGAGACGGTCTCGCAGGAAGCGGTGGTACAGCCAGCGGAGCGCCGCCTCGACCCGTCCCGGCTCTCCGCGGAAGCCCGCGCCGAGCCCCCGGGTCTGCGCCATGGCGGCGATGTGGATCTCGAGGGCTTCGCGCAGCACGTCGTCGGAGTCGCCGAAGCGCGCCTCGAGGATGCGGGAGAGCAGGCGGTCGTGAGCGGGCCACGCGCGCGATCGGGCGAGCCCCGCGCTGCGCGTTCGCACGTGCAACAGGACCTCCGGAAGCACTTCCCCCCGCACGCCGTCGGCCGCCAGGCGGATCTGCAGGTCCCAGTCCTCGTAGGCCTCCAGGCTCTCGTCATAGCGGAAGGACTGGAGGACGGGTGTGCGGAACAGGCAGGAGGCGGTGCCGGCGCCGTTCTCGAAGAGCAGCAGCGGAAGGTGCGGGTCGTAGGGCAGGTACCAGTCCCGCTGCCTTCGTGGGTCGGAGCCGTCCTCGAAGCTGGAGCTGAAGCAGGAGACGAAGCCCAGGTCCGAGTTCGCTTCGAGAGCGGCGACCGCGCGATCCAGCAGCTCGGGGTGGACCAGATCGTCGGCGTCCAGCGGCAGTGCGTAGCGGCCGCGCGCACGATCGACCGCGAAGTTCCGGGCGCTCGAGAGTCCGCCGTGCGGCTTCTCCTCGAAGCGGAAGCGACGGTCTCCTGCGTGGCGCCTGCCCAGCTCCTCGAAGTGTCGACGCGCGGCGGGGTCGCGCGACCCGTCGTCGACGATCAGCACCTCGAAGTCGTCGTGGGTCGACGCGAGCAGCGAGGCCAGGGTCTCGTCCACGGTCTCGTGCGCGTCGTGATAGGGGACGAGGACGGAGACGAGGGCCTTCGCGCTGCGATCCACCGGGGCCGGTCGTGCGGGCGGGCGGCGGTAGCTCTCCCCCGTCCAGGCGAGTACGGATCGCGTTCGCTCGGGAAGCACCGTTCCCCCGGTCGACAGCGATTCGAGCAGCTCTTCGATGCCGTCGACCGTCGGCTCGAAGAAGAGCCCGGGCGCGTCCGGATCGGCGAAGGCCGCGCGGAACGCCGGGATGTCCGAGACGAGCAGGGGCAGGCCCAGCGCGGCCAGCTCGTGGGCCGCCAGCCCGAAGCTCTCGAGCCGGGAGGGCACGATCGCCGCGTCGCACTCGCGGGCGAGCCTCCCGAGCTGCTCGAGAGTGGTCGGCCCGTGGAAGACGACGCGATCCCGCAGCGCCGCGGGAAGCGCTTTGCGGATCGCGTCCCGCTGGGAGCGACCCTCGAAGAGGTCGTCCGGGCCCGCGACGTGCAGGCGGAGGCCGACACCCTTGCGGCGCTGCAGACAGCGGCCGACCGCCTGCACGAGCTCGGCTGCCCCCTTCAGGGGTTGGAGCTTGCCGAAGAAGAGCAGGCGCAGCTCCGACTCGGAAGGATCGGGTCCTCGCTCGGGTGCGCTGCGCATCGTCCCCGCTTCCACCGGCGCCACGGGCGGGGCTTCGACGACGCGCTCCTTGGCCAGCCGATAGTGCCCGCCCATCCACTCGAGGATCGGCTGGCTCGGGGCCACGACCCGGTCCGCGTGCTCGAGGGCATAGCGTTCGAGAAGGCCCTGGTGGACCGCTTCCGGGGTCGAGCGGTTGCGCCCGTCGGCCCGGGCGGCGAGCTCCCCCGTGCCGTGGATGCGCACCGCGAGAGGCGGGAGGCGACGGGAGGAGCCCAGCCGCTTCGCCTTGATGGCGACGGCTCCCAGTCCTTCGAAGTCCGGGAACTCGGCGAGCGCCAGGGAACGCCGGGACTGCAGGACCTCGAGGGCGCGCCACGCTCGGTGGGCCCGCCAGTAGGCCTCGCTTCGGAAGACTCGCAGGGGCAGCTCCTCGGGAGCGAGCTCACTCGCGTCGACGATCTCGACGCCGGGCAGCGCATGTCGACGCAGTGCAGCTCGCGAGGCGCGCGGCAGGATGGTGAGCACCGTGCAGGCGAGACCGTCTTCCGCCAGTCGCCGGGCCATCTCGCGCACGGCGACGCCGATTCCGCCCGAGGTGACGGGCGCGAGCTCGGTCGTCACGAACGCGATTCGGGGCTTGCTCAGGGCCGCTCTCCGCCGGCTCGCCCGAGTCCGGTCGAGCTCAGAACTCCAGGAAGCGGTCTCGCAGCTCGCATGCGCGCGCATTGTAGCTGACGGCATAGCGAGCGTAATCGGCGACCAGGTCCTCCCGCTCGGCAACGACCTTGCGTACGCGTTCGGCGATGGCGTGAGGGTCGTCGACGCGACTCTCGACCAGCGCGTCGGAGAGCCTCGGATCGTCGCGGAACAGATCGGAGTTGGGCGCGACGATGCAAGGCGCTCCGGCCGCGAGGCTCTCCAGGGGAAGCAGTGGCGAGCATTCGGAGAGGGTGACGTAGAGATTGCAGTGCTGGCGTGCGAGCGCCGCGCCGAGGGCCTCCGGCGGCAGCGGCTCACTGGAAACGCGATCGGTGCAGAGCTTCCGCTCGCGGCACCAGTCGATCGCGCGCCGGTCGAAGACCCCGGAGACCTGCGCTCCGGGAATCAGGGAGGCCGCGCACAGCATCGCGTAGGGGTTCTTGCGCCAGGAGCTCCCGGCGAACCACAGTCCGAGTGCGACGCGACCGGAAGCGGCCGCGTCCGTCACCGGGCTCGCCGCTTCGGGGATTCGATCGACCCAGTTCATCAGGCGGAAGCAGGGCAGCCCCGGCTTCTCGAAGAGGCGGTCCATGCCCTCCTTGAGGAAGGCGATGCGATCCACGACCCCGTCCTGCGCCAGCGCCAGGAGCGCTTCGAAGTGGGATCGCTCGAGCTCGTCCGCCAGCTGGAGGGTACTGCCGTGCCAGACGGCGGCGATGCGCACCGCCGGTGCCCGGGAACGCAACCGTCTGGCGGCCTCGTCGTAGCCTGCATCGAAGCCGGACAGGATGACCATGCGAGCGCCGGACTCGGCGACCGAAGAAGCCCACGCATCGCGCCGTGCTGCCGTCGCCAGATCGGTCGCGTCGAGACCCTGCCAGGCCGGGAAGAGGCTCTCCGTCGACCGCGACACGCCGAGGAAGGAGGGCGGGCTGAAGGAGAGGAGGTCGGCGCGGTGGGCCCCGAAGCGGCGGGGCGACCCGAGCCGGGCGCGCGCGCGGGCCCGAAGACGGCGCAGCGCATCGCGCGCGCTCAAGCGCCGTCGTCCCCGGAAGAGCCCAGGCCCAGCTTGGTGCGCAGCTTGCGCAGCGCGAGTGCCAGCAGTCGCTTGCCGTCCAGATGGGCATCCGCGTGTGCCAGGGCTTGCTGGATGCTCGGACGCGGAGCTTCGCCGACGGGCGCGGTATCGCTCTCGGAGAGGACGGCCGCGTGCAGGGCCAGCCGCGCTTTCAGGCCCGGACCGGCGGCGCCGGCCACCAGGAAGGAGAGATGCTCGGGTCGATGCTCGGCGGGGTCGGGATCGGCCAGCTCGAGGTGGACCTCGGGCAGGATGGCACCGGGTCCGGTGTCCTCGAGGGCACCCCAGACCAGCGCGAGCTCGCCGTAGCTGCCCGCGCGCGTGTCGAAGAGGTCGAAGAGATGGGTGTCCGGCGTCGTCCGCACCACGCTTCGGGTGAGTCGCGCGCCGTGATCGAAGGGCCACAGCTCGGGGGCGAGGTCCAGGGTGGACGCCTCCAGGCCTCCGTCCGGCCGACGTGACCAGCAGCCCGCGAAGCCCAGTCCGGGGGAGCGTGCCAACGCGCCGCTGCACAGCTCGAGACACTCGGGTCCGGGCCGGTCGCCCGCGGCCAGCAGCCAGATGGCGGCCAGGCTTCGCAGCGCATCGGCCCCGATGGGCTCTCCCTCAGCGGTCTCGAAGACCACCTGGCGCCCGAGCCACCGCGTGCAGGCCCGCAAGGCATCGGTGGCCTCGGGTGCTTCCACCTCGCGCGCGACCAGGATGCGGTCCGGGACGAGCTTGCCGGCCTGCAGGGCTTCGCGGGTCGCTTCCAGGTCTTCCTCCCGGCTCTCCGCGAAGCGCACGATCACCGCCAGCGTGCGGAGTCGGGCGAGCGGCGGCTCGGAGTCGATCGGCGTGCCCGCGAAGGGCTCCGCGTAGAAGTTGCCGAGGGGCTCGGTGGCGATCGGTCGCGGGCAGGAGAGGCCTTCCCGGAGCCCGGTGTCGCCAGCCAGGCGTTCCATGGCGTCCGCCAGGCCCAGGGTCGTGCCGTCGAACAGGAGCGCATTCTCCTCGTGCTCGAAGTAGTTGCGAAAGGCCGGGATGTCGTTGGCGATCAGCGGCACCCCCGCGTCGTAGAGCTCGTGGGCCGCGTAGCAGAACGACTCGAAGCGGTTCGGCAGCACCCCGAAGAGCGCGCGGTCGAGCCGCGCCAGCACGCGGTCGTGGTCCAGGTGTCCGGTGAACTCGAAGCGCTCCCGGTGCGGCTCGGGGATCGCCGCCTTCAGGTGTTCGATGTAGCTGCCGCCGTCCAGGGCGTCCCGACTGTCCGGGCCGATGAAGACGAAGCGGAGGGGTCGTCCGACAGCCGCTTCCGAGCCCTCCCGCTCGCAGAGCAGCAGGGCGGCATGGAGGAAGGTCTCGACGCCCTTGAACTCGAAGATCCGACCGAGGTAGACGACCTCGTCCCGGTCCTCCGCCGCGGCACGCCTGCCGAAGGCCAGCTTGGGGGACTGCGAGATCACCACCGACGACTCGGGGATCGCGTAGCGGTCCAGGTAGTAGGCCTCGGCGTAGCGTCGGGAGGGGAAGAGGACGCTCTCGGCCCGAGCCAGCCCGGCTTGCTCCAGCGCGTACAGGAGGTAGCGGTCGCGGTCGATCGACTTGGTGGACTCGTGCGCGTCGATCAGCTCGACGCTGTTGTGTGCGCGGACGCCCAGGATGGTGTCCGCGTGCCGGCGTCCGAAGATCTTCGCGCTGAGCGCGCAGCTCGCCACCCCGCAGTACTCGAAGAACTCGACGAAGTCGATCGCTTCGCGTTCGAGCAGCTTCGCCAGCGCCCAGTCGAAGCGGAGGGACTTCCACAGGAAGGGGTTGCCGACCTCGTCCTCGCGCAGCGGGAGGTCGGCGCACAGCTCGTCCACCGACCAGGCCGCGCAGGCGTCGGGGTTCGGGAGCGAGAGCCGGTCCTTCTCGACGAATCGCGTGAAGTAGGGCTCTCCCACGTCGAGCAGGAAGAGCACCCGGTGCCCGGCTTCGAGCAGGCGCACGGCAGCGTGGTGCAGGAGCACGCCGGCGCCGCCCCAGGTCGTCGGGTGGATCTCGTAGGACAGGAAGGCGATGGTCGTCGGACTCCGTGTCGCCCGAGCCGGGCCTGCAGCCGGAGCCGTCGCCGTGTGGGTGCACAGGCTCGTGTAGCCGAGGGCGCTCATCTCCTCCTCGACCTCTCGCTCGACCCGCTCGCAGAAGTCGGGGTCGGCGGCGATCCGCTCCCGGGCTTCCGCGACGACCTGCTCGGCCGGGCGACCGTCCCGGTGGGAGCTGTTGAAGGTGGGCGCCGACATCTGCTCGCGCACGGCGTCGTGCGGCTCGAGCCCGACGTGTCGCATCACGGCGTCGGCGACGGCCCGGGGCTCGGTGATCATCTCCTCGTGCCGGACCAGCAGTACCCCCTCGCCGAACTCTCCGCGCTGGACCCGCATCGCCATGCGAGCGTGCTCCGCCCAGTGCCGGGC
>JANQSB010000234.1 GCA_028284295.1 Myxococcota bacterium
CCCGACCTGGGAGTCCACCTCCATCTGGCCCGCGTGGGCATCCACCACCTTCTTCGAGAGGGCCAACCCCAGGCCCGTGCCCTTGTCCTTGGTGGTGAAGAAGGGGCTGAAGATCTTGTCGACCACGTCCGGGTGGATCCCGGGACCGTTGTCGGCCACGCGCACCCACACCTCGGTTCCAGCGAGGTTCTCGCCCACCATGATGCGAAGCCGCGGCATCGGTGTGTCGCCGTTCTCCAGCGCGTCGAGAGCGTTGCCGACCAGGTTCACGAGCACGCGCCGCATGCGTTCGGGATCGCCGCGCATGCGCCCCGGGGTATCGAGCTGCAGGTCGAGCTCGACGTTCATCAGGTCGATGCGGTCGCGGTGGACCTCGACGCTGGACTCGACCACCTCGGCCATCGCGAAGGAGTCGAAGTGGATCTCCTCGTCGCGCGCGTAGCGCAGCAGGTGGGAGATGGAGCGCTCGACCCGGTCGAGCTCCTCGAGGGCCACGTTCGCGAACTCGATGTTGTCGGCGGAGACCGGATCCTCGCCCATCTGCTGCACCAGGCTCTTCGCGGCGGTCACCGGGTTGCGGATCTCGTGGGCGATCGACGCGGACAGGTCCTCGAGCGAGCGCTCGTGCCGCGTCTCGGCGGCGCGGCGCTCCTGGGTCACACCGCGAGCCACGCTGCGTCCGACCTCGTCCTCGATCAGGCGCTTGCGCAGCCCCGGTGCCACCACCGCCGCGAAGTAGTGGACGGCGATCCCGATCCCCCAGGCGGCGGCGACGATCAGGGTCGACCGGATGCTGTGGGAGCTGACGAGGATGAAGGTCAGGACGGACACGTAGGCGACGAAGTGGGTCAGGAAGCCGACCTTCGCGTTCGCGCGGCGGCGCGCGTCCCGGTAGGCGCGCTCCTCGGGCGTCAGGGGTCGCCGTCCGCCCCGGGAGCGCGAGCGGGCGGCGGGAGCCGGCGGGGCGGGCGGGGCGGGGGCCGCGGGCGGAGCCGGGGGCGGAACCCGGCGCTTCCTCCGGCGTCGGTCCCTGCGCGCCTGCTCTCGCTCGCGTCGGTCCTGGCGCCGCTCGCGCTCGCGCTGGCGGCGCGCCTCGCGGCGGTCGGCCGCCTCCTCGCGGCGCAGCTGTCTCTTCTCGAGCTGGGCCCGCTGGCGAGCCGTCTTGAGCAGCGCCTCCTCGGCCTTCCGGAGGCCCTTGGCGGTCTTCTGGCGGATCTTCCGCTCGGCCTTGGACAGCTCGTCCTCGAAGCGGTCTGCCATCCCCTGGCCTCCCGAGATCCCCATCCTGTGCCATGCCCTGGCTTCCACGCAGGACCCGGAGAGCAAGCCGCGTGCCCAACTCGGACCCCTTTGATTCCAGGGACTTACGACCGGGGTCCCAACTCGGGACTGCAGCCGCGGGACTTCAGCTGCAGCAACGCTACTGCACTTCCCGCCCGCTTACCGCAACGCCGGTAGCCCGCGTTAGACTGGCGCGCGCACCGCTTCCCCTGCGCGCCCCCGGAGCTCCCATGTCCCTCACCATCCTCGGCGGGAACGTCTCGCCCTTCGTCCGCAAGGTCCGCGTCTTCTGTTCCGAGAAGGGCATCCCCTACGAGCTCGAGCCCATCAACCCGTTCGCGGCGCCCGACGACTTTCGCGAGGTCAGCCCCCTGGGCCTGATCCCGGCCATGCGCGACGGCGACCGGGTGCTGGCGGACTCGTCGGTCATCTGCGCGTACCTCGAGAAGACGCGCCCCGACAACCCCCTCTATCCCGAAGACCCCTACGACTACGGACGTACGCTCTGGTTCGAGGAGTTCATCGACGGCGGCTTCGTCGCCCGGGCCGGACCGAAGGTCTTCTTCCCGCTGGTGATGATCCCGCTCATGCGCCGCCAGGAGCCCGACGAGGCCGAGCCCCTGCGCGTCGCCAGCGAGGAGCTGCCCCGCTTCTACGAGTACCTCGAGGCCGAGATCGGCGACAACGAGTTCTTCGTGGCGGACCGGCTGACCCTGGCCGACATCGCCGTGGCGAGCCCCTTCGTCAACCTGCGCCACGCGGGCGTCGCGCCCGAGCGAGCGCGCTTCCCGAAGCTGCGCGCCTTCCTCGACCGCATGCACGGCCGACCTTCCTTCAAGGCCTGCATCGAGGAGGAGTCCCCCGTCTTCGGCAAGCGAGCCGATCTCGTCCAGGACTGACCGCCGGCAAGCCGGCACGGAGTCGAGGAGCAGAGGAGTCCCTTGGTCACCATCGGAATGAACTACGCGGTGCTCGCCGGCAAGGAGCAGATCTTCGAGGACGCATGCGCGAAGGTGCTCCAGACGATGCAGGGCATCGACGGACACGAGCAATCGCGCCTCTATCGGGGTGTGGGGTCCAGCGACACGGACTCCGGAGGCGACTACCTGATCGTCTCCCGCTGGCACAGCGAGCAGGCCTTCGACGACTTCGTCGCCTCCGACACCTTCAAGAAGGTCACGAACTGGGGCGCACAGAACATCCTCGCCGACCGACCGCGGCACACCACCTACCGGGAAGGCGCTTGACCGCGAAGGCGCGACGCCCGGGAAGCTCCGACACCCGGGCGGCTTCGGCGCCGTGGCCCGTCGCGCTCTGCCTCGGGGCGGCTCTCGCCCTCGCGTGCGCCGCGCCGCCGCCTGGGGGTCTCGGGATCGAGAACGGCCGTCTGTCGGAGTGTCCGTCCTCGCCCAACTGCGTGTTCTCCGAATCCCGGGACGAGTCGCATCGCACCAGGCCCTTCGTGCTGCGAATCCCCGCCACACAGGCGTGGCCCCTGGTCCGGGAGGCGGTGGAGTCGCTGCAGGGAGCCGAGATCGTCGCCTTCACCGACGACTACCTGCACGCCGAGATGACCACGCCGCTGATGCGATACGTCGACGACCTCGAGCTCCAGCTGATGGCGGAGCGGGGACGTGTGGCGGTGCGATCCGCATCGCGACGCGGTTGGTGGGACATGGGCGCGAACCGGGAGCGGGTGTGGGAGCTGCGCCGCGCCCTCGCGACCCGGGGCGTCGTCCCGTAGGCTCGAGATCACGATGCGGAGCCCCCTCCCGCCGATCCTGCTCGCCATCTCCATCGCCCTGGCCCTGGCCCTGGCCTGCGCGAGCCCGGGCGTCGTGCCCGTGCAGCAGGCCGGTCAGCTCGAGAACCCGGCCCGGGGATTCGCCGTGCGGATCGAGCGCGTCTCCGACGACCGGGACTTCCAGGACTTCGCGGGCCGCAGCTTCACGCCGACCCTCGCGAACGACGATGGCGACCCGGTGCTGCGCTCGCGCGCCGTGGGACGCTCCACCCGAGCGGGCGGGGCGCCCGGCGCGAACGTCTTCCTGGCTCCGCCTCTCTCCGTCGAAACGGTCGTCGCGGAGGCGGCGGCGCGCTCGTTGCGCGCAGCGGGCTTCCGGGTGCTCGAGTCGGGCGACACCGGCTACGAGAGCGCAGCACCCCTCCGGCTCGGTATCGAGCAGCTCTGGATGATGAAGAACCCGCGCACCGCACCCGCGTTCGCGGCATGCGAGATCCGGGTACGCGTGGCCGGACCGGTCCCGGGCCTCGTTCGCGGTGCCGTGGTCGAAGTCCGGAGGAAGGTCGCCCGCGGCGGCTGGAGCCGCGAGATGTGGCGGCAGGCGCTCGAGAGAGGCCTCGAGGACTGGACGAAGGCCGCCATCGTCGAGCTGGCCAGCGTTCGCGACAGCCTCGAAGCCGGCAAGCTCCAGTCGCAGAGCCGGGTACCGGGCCGGCTGGTGAGGAGTCGATGAGCATGCAGGTCGGGGTCTGCCTCCCCTACATGGAAGAGGAGCTCGATCGCGCGCGGCTCCGGGCCTGGTGCCGCGCCATCGACGACGGTCCCTTCGCGACCCTCTCCTGCGGCGAACGCATCACCGGGCCCACCGTCGAGATGGCGACGACCCTGGCCGCTGCAGCCGCGCTCACCGAACGCGTGCGCATCGTTCCGACCCTCTACGTGCTGCCGATGCACTCGGCGGTCAAGGCCGCCAAGGAGATCGCCACCCTCGACGTCCTGTCGGGCGGCCGCGTGACGGTCACCGTCGGGGTCGGAGGTCGGGCGGGAGACTACCAGGCCGTCGGCGCCTCCTTCGAGAAGCGGCATCCGCGCATGGACGACCAGGTGGCCGAGATGCGGCGCATCTGGCGCGGCGAGCCGCCGCTGCCCGGCCTCGACCCGGTCGGGCCCCGCCCCGTGCAGACCGGCGGACCGCCGATCCACGCCGGCGTGATGGGGCCCAAGGCGACCCGCCGCGCCGCGGCCTGGGCGGACGGTGTCTATCTCTGGTCCGGCAACGGCGTGAAGGCCGAGATCGCGCACTTCCTCGCCATGGTCGACGCCGCCTGGGAAGACGCGGGGCGAAGCGAGGCGCCGCGACGGGTGGCCGGCTTCTGGTACTCGCTGTCGGACGGCGCGCCCGAGCGACTGCGCGGCTACGTGTACGACTACATCAAGGTCCTGGGGGAGGACGCGGCCCGCGCCATGTCGGCCGGGGTCGACCGCAACCGGCCCGACGCGGTTCGCGAGTCGCTGGATGCCATGGAGGAGCTCGGCTGCGACGAGTGCTTCCTGGTCCCGGCGACGGCGGACCTGGCCGAAGTCGAACGGGCCGCCGAGCTGCTGGCCAACCGCTGAGCCGACCCTCGGACACGAAGACCCGGCGACCACCCACCGACAACCGAGCAGGAGAAACACCCATGGCGCGCGTGCTGCGCGAAGGCGCATTCGAAGGTGAGACCCACATCGTGACCGGAGCCGGTCAGGGAATCGGCAACGCCGTCGCCACGGCCCTGGCCGAGCACGGCGCCCAGGTGGTGCTGGTGGATCTGGACGCCGGCCGTCTCGACGAGGCGGCCGCCGAGATCGGCAAGCTGGCGAGCGTGAGCCCGCTCACCGCGGCCGCCAACGTGACCGACGAGGACGACGTCGCCCGCGCCGTGGCCAGCGCCCTGGAAGCCACCGGCGCCATCAACGGCGTGGTGAACGTCGCCGGCATCACGAAGGACGC
>JANQSB010000398.1 GCA_028284295.1 Myxococcota bacterium
CGACCGCCAGCAGACATCGCTCGGGTGGGCCGCCGGAGCGCTCGCCGCGCTCGCCTTCCTCACCAAGTACTTCGGACTCGCGCTGGTCCCGCTGCTCCTCGCGCACGGCCTGCTGCGCGAGCGGCGACTGGGGGCCTGGGCGCTTCCCCTGGTGCTGCCGCTGGCCGCGGCCGCGCTCTACCAGCTGTCGACCGCGAAGCTCGGCTACGGAGAGGACGGGACCGGACTGCTGCTCGATGCGGCGCTCTACGTGACCCGCTTTGCCGAGGAGGCCACCGCCGACCACGGCCGACTGGCGCGGGCCTGGGTGGGGCTCGTCTTCCTGGGCGGCTGCTTCACCGCGAGCAGCTTCGTCTCGCTCCTGGCCTGGCCGCGCTGGGTGTGGGTCACGGGGCTCGCCACCGCGGCCGGACTGGGCCTCGCGATCACGACCGGTCTCGCGGTCCTCGACCTGCAGTCCGCCGCGATGGCGTTCGGCGGTGCGAGCCTCCTGGCCCTGGCCGTGCGCTGGGGGATCCGGGCCGGCTGGAACGCCGAGGTCTGGCTCGTCGTGCTCTGGATGCTGGGGACGCACCTGTTCGCGGCCCACCTCAACTGGGTGAACAACGGACGGTCGAACCTCCCCGCGGCCCCCGTCGCGGGAATCGTCCTGGCCTGGGCGGTCGAGACCAGCGGTCGGGGGCGAGCCGCCGCCCGGGTGGCGGTCGGCCTGGGGGCGGCGGTCGCCCTGGTGGTCGCCATCGCGGACTACCGGTGGGCGGGAGATGTCCGCTCGGCGGTCGAGCAGATCGCCGAGCGCCATCGTGCCGGGGCGCGGACCTTCTGGTACCAGGGACACTGGGGCTTCCAGTACTACATGGACCGGGCGGGAGGACGCGCCTTCGACTTCGATACCGACCGGGTCTCCCGCGGCGATGTCATGGTGATCCCGAGCAACAACGTGGACGTCTATCCGCCGCACGTCGAGCCGCCGTGGATGACGCTGCTCGAAACCCTCACGCCGGATCGACGCCCCTGGGTCCAGGTCATGAACTCCGATGCGGGGGCCGGCTTCTACGCGAGCAACCACGGCCGCTTGCCCTTCTCGATCCTGCCCGGCGATCCCGATTCGTTCCAGGTGGCGCGCGCGCTCCAGAACTTCCGCATCAACATCGGCAAGGCCTACCACCGGCAGGGGCCCGAGAGCTCCGGCAAGCCCCATCCGCGGAAGAGGCTACGAAGTGACTGAGCCCGGCCTCCGGGGTCGGCGGACGGCCGGTGCCGCGAGGAACACCCCTGCCGGCAGGGCCATCAGCGCGTAGAGGCCCGGCGCATAGGAGCCGAAGAGGTCCTTGGCGACGGCGAGGGCGCTGGGACCGAGGGCGCTCGCGATCACGAGCACCATCATCAGTACGCCCTGGATCGATCCCAGGTGGGTCCTGCCGAAGAAGGCGGGCAGCGCAGCGACGGTGAGGGGACCGTAGAACGACGAGGCCACTCCCCAGCTCGCGACGGCCACCCAGCGCGCGACCGGGTCCCCGAAGCTCGCGATTCCCGCGAACATGACCATCTGCCCGGCCATCATGACCATGACGAGCCGCGGGATGGGATAGCGGTCGACTGCCGCTCCCGCGGCGAATCCCAGCGTCGCACTCACCACCGCGATCGGGACGAAGATCGCGACCGAGGCCATCTCGCCGAGCCCGGCCTCGGCCCCGATGTCGACGATGTGGAAGGTGATGCCGGTCCCGACCATCGCCTGGTTTCCGATCCCCAGAGCCACCAGCCAGAAGGCGCCGGTCCGCAGCGCTTCCGCCCGGGTGAAGTCGGCTCCCCGGTCGTCGGGAGCGGCCCCGGTGTCGGCGGCCTCCGTCCCAGGGCCCTTCGGCCTTCCGGGGCCGCCGTCCGGCTGCAGGCCGCACTCCTCCGGCGTGTCGCGGAAGCAGAGCCAGCCGATTCCCCCCATCCCGACCGCGACGACGATCGCCATCTCCGTCCAGGCACCGCGCCAGCCGGCGCGCGCGATCCACAGGGAGAGCAGCAGGGGAGCGCCCGCGAAGGCGAAGTTGACCACCGGTCCCGACAGGGCGCTCACGAGTCCGCGTCGCCGCTCGAACCACTGCGCCTGGAGGTTGCGACACAGGAGGGTGAGCATTCCCTGGCCGGTGAAACGGACGAAGAGGAAGCCCAGGGCGAGGACCCCCCAGGCGGTGGTGCTGCTCGCGATGCCTCCCAGCGCGTTCGCGACCCCCCGGGCGATCCCGTCCGCGTTGGCGAGGTAGACGAGGGTGGCAGCGAGCCCCGCGCACACGATCACCACGAGTCGCCTGGCGCCCAGACGGTCGAGCAGCGAGCCGCCATAGGGCAGGAGCAGCCCGCTCGAGAGGGTTCCCAACAGGTAGGCGTTGGAGAGCTCGAGCCGGGACAGCCCGGTGGCGGCGATCAAGTGATCGGTGAAGACCGATACGCCCATGGTCTGCCCCGGGATGCTCATCGCGATCCCGAGGGTCGAGACCGCCAGGATCACCCAGCCGTAGAAGAAGGGGAGGGCGGCCGGTCGGAAGGGGAAGTCGGGACGCATGGGCGCGGGAGCCTACCCCGAAGCCCCACACCCGCGAGCCCGGGTGCGGCGGCCCCGGGTGTCCGGCGCGGTTACCATGCCGGGCATGAGAGCTCCGTCGATCTTTTCGCTCGTCTCCGGACCGTTGCCCTTCCTCACCGCGTGGCTGCTCTTCTGGGTGCCGCCCGCGGCTCTGGCCGAGGATCTCTCCATCGCGAGTGGTCCCCTGGGCGGGACCTACCGCGACGTCTACTCCCCGCGCTTCGGCGACCTGATGTACGGCTACAAGGTTCTGCACCGGAGCACCTCGGGCTCGGGCGAGAACCTCGACCTGCTGGCCGCGGGCGAGGTCCAGATCGGCTTCGCCCAGGCCGACGTGTACGCGTCGCGGCTGGCAGCGGACCCGGATCGCTTCTCCTCGCTGGTGGTGATCGGGCGGCTCTCCGACGAGTGCCTGTACGTGGCGCACCGTGTCGATGGCCGCGTGAAGAAGCTGGCCGACCTGACGGGCGCGTCTTCCGGTCGGCCCCTCACGGTGGCCGCGGGCCCCGAAGGCAGCGGCTCGCGCGATACCTGGGGCTACCTGGCTCGGATCGTGCCCGGACTCGAGGGCGTCGGGGTCGAGCCGGGGGAGGGCACCCTGGCCCTCAACCAGCTGGGCGCGGGCGCCTACGATGCGGTCCTCTGGGTCACGGACGCGACGAACTTCGACCACAACAGCCTGCGTGCGGTGCTGGCGAACGACGCCCTGGCCCTGATGCCGCTGGAAGACCCGGCCCTGACCCGATCGCTCCCCGACGGCACCGAGGTCTACGGCTCGAAGCAGGTCAAGCTCGGTTCGTCGTGGCGCGCTCCGAAGCTCGCCACCGTCTGCACCAGCTCGCTGGTCTTCGCCCGGAAGGACGCCGACCCGGCCCTGCTGCGCAAGGCCGCCGACGCCGTCGCCCTCCACCTCGACCAGATCCTGCCCCCGAAGCAGCGCTAGTCGCGCCCGGTCGCCGGCGGGGGGCAGGCGTCCGGTCCGAGTCGGGTGTCGCCCCGGGGCCGGGCCATCCGGAAGCCGCCGAAGGTCGCATAGGGCTCGAAGTGGGCCTCGATCCAGCGCACCAGGTCGACGTCGGGCAGTGCGGGCTGGAACAGCGGCTTCGCCAGGACGACGCGCGGTCGCTCGCCCTGGCACAGGCCTTCCATGATGCGCCGCCGGTCGCTCGCGGCGACGGCTCGTAGCTCATGGCTGACGATCACCGGTGCGGCCATCGGCGTTCCCGACCAGAAGTAGAGGCTGTTGAAGCCCGTCGCGCCGAAGAGCACGTCCGCTGCGCGCGCCTCCTCCGCGACCGCGCGATAGATCGCCGCGCGCGCGGCCGGCAGTCGGAGCGTCTCCGCGCCCGGCAGCGCGAGCGGCTCGCCGGCCTGGAAGCGGCGCTCGGCATGCTTGCCGCAGGCGTTCACCTGCTGGAGGGCGAGCAGGGCGAGAACGAGGCCGCTCCACTCCACGGCCCGGCGCGTACGCCGTCGGGTGTCCGGAGCGGCCGCGCGAGCCGCTTGGGCTGTCGCCAGCGCACGGACGACGTCGACCCCGCAGACGACGCCGGCCGCGATCGTGAGGAAGCTCCCCAGGGCGATCTGGCTTCCGGCCACCGGGAAGGCGATCAGCGGAAGCCAGGCTGCGACGAGGGCCAGCAGCTGCCGCCGCCCGGAGCTCCGGATCGGGTCCGCGCCGGCCACGCAGAGCCAGGCCCACGGGATCACCCAGCCGAGGGCGAAGCCCGGGAGGACGGCCGGGGGCGCGCCTTCGACCAGACCGACGACGATGCAGTAGAGCGCGAAGGCGGCCTTGGCGCTCGTCAGCACCAGGTCCCGCTTCGCGAAGCGGGGCAGCAAGGTGACCGCGGCCGCGAGCGCCAGCGAGGCGAGCGCCAGAGCGAGCTGTGCCGGTGCGACGTCGGGGAACAGGAAGACGAAGGTGCCCAGCCGATCGAGGGGTAGGAGCGCAAGCCTCCCGAACATGCCCGAGAGGGTCGAGCCGTGGAGCAGCGCGAAGCCCGCGGCCACCGAGAGCCCGAGGCTGCCGCCCGCAGCGGCTCCGGCGACCGCGATCCACGATCCATCGCGCGATGCAGGCCGCCCCACCACCGCGATCGCCGCGCCCGTGGTGGCGCTGGCGCACAGGAACGC
>JANQSB010000420.1 GCA_028284295.1 Myxococcota bacterium
CCCCGTGCGGACCTTCCCTAGGCTCCCAGGCTCGTCATGGGAGGAGCTGCATGAGGCCCCGGCGGGTCCCGCTGATCGTGGCGTCCGTGGCCTTCGTCCTGGCGGGGGCCGGTCTGCTGCTCAGCTGGAATTCGGAAGCGGCGCGCACCGAGCGGGAGCGGGCGGCCCGTATCGCGGAGGCGAGGCAGGGCGGCGCAGCGATCGCGGACGAGCAGGCCGTCCTGTCGGTGGACGCGCTGGCCGTCGAGCCCTCCGAGTCCCGCGTGGTGGTCGACATCGCGGTCACGCTGGAGGCGAACCGCAGCGTGCTCGTGGGTGCCGAGGTCTCCGGCCGCATCGTCGAGGTTCCCGTCGAGGAGCACCAGCACGTCGAAGCGGGTCAGGTGCTGGTACGGCTCGACGAGAAGCTCGCCGAGGCCGCCGTCGCCCAGGCCCGGGCGAACCTGCTGCGGGCGCGCTCCGCCTCCGAGCTGGCGACCCAGCAGTATGGCCGCCAGCAGAGCCTCGCCAACCGCGGGGTCAGCTCGGACTCGGACTTCGACCGCAGCGAGAGCGAGGCGTCCCGCAGCGACGCGGACGTCGCGGCGGCCCGTGCGGCCCTCGACGACGCGACCACGCGCCTCCAGAAGACGAGGATCACTGCGCCCTTCGCGGGCGTCGTGAGCGAGCTCGATCTCGAGCCGGGCGCCTACCTGCGGGTGGGCGATCCGGTCGCGCGTCTCACCGACCTGACGGACATCGAGATCGAGGTCGGCGTGGACGATCGGCAGATCCTGGCCCTGGGCGTGGGACACCCGGCGAGGCTCGCGGTGGACGCCTTCCCGGGCGAGTGGTTCGAGGGGCAGGTCACCGGACTGGCGCGGACGCCGGATCCGGTGACCCCCAAGTACCCGGTGCCCGTGCACGTGCCGAATCCCGACGAACGGCTGCTGCCCGGCATGTTGGGGCGGGTGCGCTTCGAGCTCGGAGACGCGAGTCCGGTGCTGCGGATTCCGCGCCGCGCGCTCTTCCGCGAGTTCGAGGTCGACTACGTGTACGTGCTGGCCGACGAGGATGCCGGCGCCGGACAGGCCCGCGCGGCCCGTCGCCGGGTGGTGGTCGAGCCGGTGGCGTTCCGTCCCGACCTGCTGGACGTCCGTTCGGGCCTCGCAGCCGGCGAGCGCATCGCGATCTCGGGTGTCCGCGAGCTGCGGGAGGGCGTCCTGGTGCGGGTGCGCGAGCGGGCCGCTCCCTGGAGCCGCCTGTGACCCCGCCGGAGTTCAGTCTCCGCCAGCCGGTCTTCGTGAACATCCTGTTCTTCGTGTGTCTGCTGGGCGGGCTCGCGGCCTTCTCCCGCATCCCGATCGAGTACTACCCGGACGTCCTGCTGAACGAGCTGTTGGTCGCGACGCCCTGGGCCGGTGCCTCGGCAGAGGAGGTCGAGCGGCTGGTCACCCAGAAGCTCGAGGACGAGCTCGCCACCGTCACGGACATCACCGAGATGCGCTCGACCTCCCAGGCCGGCTACTCGGAGATCCTGATCGAGCTCGACGAGTTCCTCGACGAGACCGAGTACGAGTCGGCGATGAACGACGTGCGCGCCGCCCTCGATCGGGTCGTGGACCTGCCCGAGGACGCCGAGGAGCCGATCCTGCGCGAGATCATCGCCCAGGCTCCCGTCGCGACCCTCGCGCTGGTGGACGTGGGGGGCGTGGGGGAGACCGCGCTGCGAGAGATGGCTCGCGATGCCGGGCGGCGCCTGGAGCAGCTGCCGGGGGTCAAGGAGTCCGGGAAGCGCGGTGCCCAGGAGCGCGAGATCCGGGTGCTGGTCGATCGCGATTCGGCCGCGCGCTACGGCCTGGGGGTCCAGGAGATCGCGGCGCGCATTCGCGGTCACAACCTCAACCTGTCCGCCGGCACCTTCGGAGCGAGCGAAGGCGAGACCACGGTCCGGGCCCAGGGCGACTACGAGAGCGTCGACGAGATTCTCGACACGGTCGTGCGCGAGAATCCCGACGGCAGCCTGGTGCGGCTGCGCGAGGTCGGCGGCGTGGAGGAGGGACTCGAGAAGCGCCGCTATGCGGGTCGCTTCAACGGCCACCCGGCGCAGCTCCTCACGATCCTGAAGAAGGACGACCAGGACGCCATCGAGATGGTCGAGCGGATCGACGCCTGGATGGAGGACTATCGCAAGCGCCTCCCGCCCGAGGTCGAGCTCCACAAGTCCCTGGACACCGCCGCCTTCGTGGCGCCGCAGATGCGGACCCTGGTGGAGAACCTGCTGCTCGGGATCGTTCTCGTGATCGCGATCCTGTGGTTCACGATCGGCTTCCGCAACGCGGCGCTCACCAGCATCGCCATTCCCTTCAGCTTCCTGACGGCGATGATCTTCTTCCCGGTCCTCGACATCAGCATCAACTCCTCGACGCTGATCGGAATGCTCCTGGTGTCGGGCATGCTGGTCGACGACGCGATCATCGTGCTGGAGAACGTCTATCGAAAGGTCGAAGAAGGGGTCCCACTGCGGCAGGCGATCCTCGACGGATGTCACGAGGTGATGTGGCCCGTCACGGCGGCCGTGGTCACGACCTGCGCGGCGTTCGCGCCGCTGCTGCTGGTGGGCGGCACCGCCGGGAAGTTCGTGTCGATCCTTCCGAAGTGCGTGCTGATCTGTCTGCTCGCCTCGCTCTTCGAGTGTCTGCTGATCCTCCCGGCCCACTATCTCGACTTCGGCAGCCGGCGGCGCGGCGCGGACGAGGCGGGACCTCCGCCCGGCCGCTTCGGCCGGCTCACGGCGAGGGTGCGTGGCGCCGTCGATCGCGGCATCGGCGTCGCGCGCGACGCCTATGCGCGTGCCCTGCTGCCCGTTCTCGAGCACAAGCTCGCCTTCGTCGCACTGCTGGTGGGCATGCTCCTCTTCGCCTACGGGTACTCGCGGCATCTCGTCGTGGATCTCTTTCCCGGCGAGTTCGACACCTTCAACGTGCTCCTCGAGACGCAGCCCGACTACAGCCTCGACCAGACCGAGCAGATCGTGCTGGCCATGGAGGAGCCGCTCCGGGAGTTCCTGGGCGAGGAGGTCCGGAGCATCTCGACCCTGGTGGGCTCGAGCGTCGACTCGAACTACGACCAGCTGTCGGGTCCCAACCTCTCCATGTCCTTCCTGGTGATGAACCGGACCGAGGAGTCGGCGGCCGAGCCCGAGGCGGTGCTCAAGAAGGTGGAGCGGCGGATGGAAGCCTGGGTCGAGGAGCACCCGGAGGGGATCGTCGAGCTCCGGGTGGCCGCCCAGCAGGACGGGCCTCCCATCGGTCCGCCCGTCGAGATGCGCATCCAGAGCAGCGAGTACGCGCTGGGCAAGTCGATCGCGCGCGAGGTGATCGCCTACCTCGAGACCGTCCCCGGCGTCCAGAACATCGAGGACAACCTGAAGGAGGGCCCCGCCGAGGCGCGGCTGCTGGTGGATGCGCCCCGAGCGAGCCGCCACGGACTCACCTTCGACCAGATCGCGCTGGCCCTGCGGGCCTCCAACGACGGCGTCGTCGCCTCGACCTTCCGGGGTCTCGAGGTCGACGAGGACATCGACATCCGGGTGCTCCTCGACGAACGGTTCCGGGGAAGCCTCGACGACCTGCTCGACGTCGAGCTGGCGACTCCCGGCGGCTACCTCGTGAAGCTGCGCGACGTGGCGGACGTCGAGCGGACCCGCGGCTATCTCTCCTACCGACGCCACGACGAGCTGCGCACGGTCACCGTCTATGCGGACGTCGACAACGAGCTCGCCACCTCCCAGTCCGTCAACCAGAAGCTGCGGGCTCGCTTCGCCGACCTCGAGGAGCGCTACCCCGGGATCCGGGTCCACTTCGGGGGCGAGTTCGAGAGTCGCAGCGAGGCCTTCGACGACCTGGGCCGCGCCTTTCCGGTGGCCTTCCTGGCCATGTACATGATCATGGCGGCGCTCTTCCGCAGCTACCTGCAGCCGCTGGTGGTGGCGGCCTCGATTCCCTTCGGCCTGATGGGCGTCGTCTTCGGGGTCGGGGTCATGAACTACGACGTCAGCTTCATCCTGATGTACGCGACCATCGGACTCACGGGCGTGGTCGTGAACGACGCGCTCGTGATGGTCGACTTCATCAATCGCGCCCGGGAGGCCGGCAAGCCCCTGCGCGAGGCGGTGCGCGAGTCGGGTGTGATCCGCTTCCGGCCGATCCTGCTCACGACCCTGACGACGGTCATGGCGCTGCTGCCGATGGCGCTGGGTTTCAGCGGCGAGTCGAAGACCTACGGTCCCTTCGCGGCGGCCATCTCCTTCGGGCTGATCTTCGCGATGGCGGGAACCCTGTTCGCGGTGCCGCTCGCCTACACGGCGCTGATCGAGCTGCGCGAAGGCGTCGCGCGCCGGATCCGTCGGCTGCGCGGCCTCGGCGACGACGCGCCCGGCTACTCCTCGACCTGATTCGCCTCGGCCTGGCCGAGGAGGACCTGCTTCAGGACCTTGCCCGCGGCGTTTCTCGGCAGGGGCTCGGCGCGCACCTCCCACAGACTCGGCACCTTGAAGGCCGCCAGGGTCTCCGCGCACCAGGCCGACAGGACGTCGGGCTCGGGCGAGGTGCCGGGCTCGGGGACCACGATGGCCTTCACCTCCTGGCCCAGCTCGGGATGGTCGACGCCCACGACCGCGGACTCGCGGACCTCGGGATGGGCGTCGAGGCGGTACTCGATCTCGACGGGATAGACGTTCTCGGCGCTGCGGAGGATCATGTCCCGGGCGCGCGAGTTGATGTAGATCAGGCCGTTCTCGACGCGACCGACGTCGCCCGTCGCGAGCCAGCGACCGGGGCCGATCGCCCGGGCGGTCGCTTCCGGGTCGCCCCAGTACTCGCGCATCAGGTAGGCGCTGCGCACGAAGATCTCGCCCTCCTTGCCATCGGGAAGGACCTCGCCTTCGGGCGATCGGATCTCGACCTCGTGCATCGGCATGATGCGACCGGCGGATTCCGGGTTGCGCGCGTACTCGGCGCCGCGGATCGACGAGACGACCGCCACCGTCTCGCTGCTCCCGTAGCCGATGCCGAGGCTCTGGGACGCACCCGGGAAGGCCTTGCGCAGGAGCTCCTGGACCGCCGGGCTCGCGGGCGCCCCACCGAAACCGATGTTGCGGATGCTCGAGAGGTCGTAGCGGCCCACCTCCGGGTGGGTGGCGACGCGGGGTCCCATGGCGCCGAGAGCGCTCCACAGGGTCACCTTCTCGGCCTCGATCAGCCGCAGCACCTCGCCCGGGTCGAAACGGCCGGAGCGCGTCACGATCTTTCCGCCGAGCTGGAGCTGCATGACGATGCCGGCGTAGAGTCCGGACAGGTGGAACATGGGCGCGGTCGCCAGGCTGACCTGCTGCTCCGGCGGGTTCGGGTCGACCGGTCCGCCGCTTCCTTCCTGTGCCTCCACGACGACCGAGATGGCGCCGCCCACCACGTTCACCTGCTGGAAGCCGATGATTCCGCGATGGGTGCTCACGGCTCCCTTGGGCCGGCCGGTGGTGCCGCTGGTGAAGAGGATGACGGCGGGGTCGTCCTCCTCGATCGGCGTCGTGGGCAAGCCCGCGTCGGGGGCGTGGGCATAGACGGCGTCGCGCCCGGACTCGAGCTCCAGGGTCGCGACGCCGTTCGTCACGGCAGCTGCGCGCTCCAGACGGCGACGGTCGCCGACGAGCAGCTTGGGGGCGGTGCGTTCGATCGCGTAGGCGATCTCGTCCGCCGTCCACCAGCCGTTCATGGCGGAGACCACGGCGCCCAGGCTCACCGTCGACCAGAAGAAGATCGGCCAGTCGGGTCCGTTGGCGGCCAGGATGCCGACCACGTCACCGCGACCGATCCCGTGGTGATCCTGCATCCATCTCGCCGTCGAGGCGACGAGTCGCAGGTGCTCCGCGTAGCTGATCCGGCGATCTTCGTGGACCAGGTACTCGCGCTCTCCGTGCAGCCCCGAGCTCTCGAGCAGCTCCCGGAGCGAGCGCGGGCGGTTCTTCAGCACGGGAAGCTGCTCGCCGAGCACCGTCTCCTCGACGATCTCGAAGGGTGCGCCCGGTCCGGTCAGCTGCGCGGTGACCCGTTCCCGGACTCCTGCCGTCTCCTGCACCTCGGTCGTCATCCCGGACTCACTCCGCTCCACTCTCCATTCAGTCCTTGGGCTTCCCGTCCAGCACGTCCCGGCCGTGCATGGCCTCGGCGAACTGGGTGAAGTCCGGACCCCGCCGCAGGCTGTGCCCGCCGTCGACGTTGATGCAGGTTCCGGTGATCCACGCGGAGTCGGGGCCGATCAGGAAGCGGCACAGCTTGGCCACGTCCTCGGGTTGCCCGACGTCCTGCATCGGCGTGTTCTCGATGTAGCTGCGGTACACGTCGCTGTCGCGCGGGACTCCGGCCATCAGCTCGGTGGCGATGAAGCCGGGTCGGACGGCATTGAAGCGGACCCGCGCGGGGCCGTACTCGTCTGCGGCATTGCGCATCATCGCCTCGATCCCGGCCTTGCCGGCGGGGTAGGCGCCGAACCAGAGGTGGGTCTGGTGTCCGGCGATGGAGGACATGCCCACGAAGGAGCCGCCGCCGGCGGCGACCATTCGGGGAGCCGCGTGCTTGATGCACAGCATCGTGCCGAGCACGTTCAGGTGGAGCACCCGCAGGAACTCGTCCACCTCCTGGACGTGGTAGGGGCCGATGCCGCCGCCGCCGCCCGCATTGGCGATCACTCCGTCCAGGGACCCGGTGGGCTCCAGGCTGCGAGCCACCGCGGCCTCGACCTGGGCCTCGTCGGTCACGTCGGCGGCGATCCAACGGATGCTGCCACCGTGCGAGGCGCTTGCCTCGATCGCCTTCGCGGCTTCTTCGAGCTTGCTCTCGGTGCGGCCACAGATGGTGACCGCGGCCCCGTCTGCGGCGAGCCGCGCCGCGCAGGCTCGGCCGATGCCGGTGGCGCCTCCGGTCACGAGGACCGCCATGCCTTCGAGTCCGCCCGAAGGCTGGGGCGGGGTGGGCTTGGGCATCGGCTCTCCTTTCCTTCCTGGTTCGTCGTCGGGCCGCGATGTGCGGCGGTCGCGGGTCCGGGCGCTCAGTCGTTGCTCGTGACGGGGACGAAGCCCGGGTTGCGGGCATCGCGGATGTCGTCGAGGCGGCTCTCGCAGGCGCGTCGCCAGCCGGCTCCTTCCGGCGAGAGCACGTAGAAGCGGTTCTCGCGCACGGCGTCGAGGGCGCGCTCTGCCAGCACCATCGGGTCGGCGCCGCCGGCGGTGAACTCGCGCAGCGCGGCGGAGACCGCTTCGCGCTGGGGATGCTCGCTCCCGTCCGGGTCCTCGTCCTTGCGGGCGTAGATCGCGGGGCGGTTGCGCTCGGCGTCGCCGATGCGGGTGGCGACGAGCTCCGGACACAGGACCGAGACCCCGATGGGCGCACCCAGCTGCGTCAGCTCGAGGTAGAGGCTCTCGGAGAGCGACAGCGCCGCGTGCTTGCTCGCGAAGTAGGCCGACGAGAGGGGAGAGGCGGTCACCGCGGCCATCGACGCCGTGTTGACGACGTGTGCCTCTTCGCCCTGCTCCAGCAGGATCGGTACGAAGCTGCGGATGCCGTGGACGATGCCCATCACGTTGACGGCGAACTGCCAGTCGTAGTCGGCGAGAGGCGTCTCCCAGACGGGGCCGCCCGCTGCGAAGACCCCTGCGTTGTTGCACAGGAGGTTGACCCCGCCGAAGGCGTCGAGGGTGCGATCGGCGAGCTCCCGCAGCGCGTCCGGACGCGACACGTCGGTGGGGACGGGAAGTGCGCGAGTGCCGTGACGCTCGGCCGCCTTGGCTGCGTCGACGAGGGCGGCCTGCTCGACGTCCGCCAGGGCCACGTTCATTCCCGCAGCCGCGCAACGTTCCGCCAGCGCGCGGCCGATCCCGGACGCGGCGCCGGTGACGACCGCCGTTCTGCCCGCCAGCTCCTTCACGGGCTCAGAGCAGCAGGCCGGGGCGATCGCCGACGAAGACCTGGCCCGTGTAGCCGTAGTCGACGAAGAAGTTGACGCCGCTGACGAAGCGCGCCGCGTTGCTGTTCAACAGGATCAGGGGCTCGGCCATCTCCTCGGGCGTCGCGTTGCGTCCGACCGGCGCCTGGAAGTGCTCGTCCATGAACTCCTGCGGAGCGGCCTCGTAGAAGGCCGGCATCATGGGTGTGTCCGTGGGGGCCGGACTCAGGCAGTTCATGCGGATCTGCTGCACGGCGAGCTCGCCCCCGCGGCGATGGGTATAGCCGATGATCATCTGCTTGGAGCCCAGGTAGCCGTTGGCGAACTCGGGGTTGGCCTCGCACCAGGCGCGCGCCTCGTCGAAGCCCTCGATCCCGAGCAGCTCCTGCACCTTGTCGAGGTGCTTCGCATAGCCCATGCCCGCCACGGAGGTGATGCTGGCGATGGCACCGCCGGCGGACATGCGCGGAATCACCGCCTCGGTGAGGTGCCGGAGGCCGATGAAGTTCACGACCATGGTGTCGATCGCCGAGAAGCGCGGCGCGCCCGGGATCCCTGCACAGTTGAAGAGGCAGTCGACCTTCGCGGGGAGCCTGGCGGCGACCTCTTCGATCGAGGACTGCTGCATCAGGTCGAGCTGCATCGATTCCTTGGCAGGGAGGTCGATCGGCTGCACGTCGAGAGCGGTGACCTCGGCGCCGAGCTCGACCAGCGTGCGCGCGCAGGCGGCGCCCATGCCGGAGGCAGCGCCGGTGACGACGCAGACCTTGCCTTCGTACTGGAGGATGTCGATCACGATCCGGACTCCTGGAGGGGTTCGGGAAGACGCGCGGCGGCTTCGCTTCGTTGGACTTCTCTTTGGACTTGGCTTTGGACTTCGGCAAGCGAAAGCGTATCGTGTCCGGCCCTCGGCGAGAAGCCGGCCCGAAGGCGAGAGGAGCCCCCTTGAGTGATGCACCGGTGCTGCAGGAGTACGACGACGGCGTCCTGCTCGTCACCCTGAACCGGCCTCACAAAAGGAACGCCTTCGATGACCCGCAGTGGGACGGTCTGCGCGACGCGCTCAATCGCGCGCGGGGGGACGACGCGGTGGCGGTGGTGGTGATCACCGGCGCGGGGCAGGACTTCTCGGCCGGCCAGGACCTGTCCGCCTTCGGGCGGGCGGCCGAGCCCCGGGCCGACGGGCACCCCAACGGCTTCGCGGGCTGTGTCGACGCCGTATTCGCATGCGACAAGCCGATCCTGGCGGCCGCCAAGGGGGTCGCGGTGGGGGGCGGGGCGACGCTCGCGATCGCTTCCGACATCGTCTACGTCGGCGAGAGCCTCCGGCTGCGGCTGCCCTTCGTCAGCCTGGGCCTCGTCCCCGAGCTGGCCAGCAGCTACACGCTGCAGGCCGCGATCGGCCGGCAACGGGCGGCCGAGCTCTTCTATACGGCGGAATGGGTGGACGCGGAGCGAGCCCTCGAGGTCGGGCTGGCCGCGCGCGCCTTCCCGGACGACGAGCTGCTCGGCGCCACCCTGGAGAAGGCCCGGGAGATCGCCCGCTGGCCCGTCAAGTCGCTCCAGGCCACCAAGCGGACCCTCCAGCAGGCTCATGCGGTCGGCGTGCTCGCCGCCCGGCGGGTGGAGGAGGACACCATGAACCAGCGCGCCGGGTCGCCGGAGAACGTCGAGGCGGTGACCGCCTTCCTCCAGAAGCGCGATCCGGACTTCCGCCAGTTCCGTCCGAAGAAGGACTCCCGCTAGTCCATCCGGGTGCCCTGCGCCTCGTGCAGGAGCCGCCGCAAGCGAACGCGAAGCGTTCGCAGCTAGGCGATCGCCTTCTCCTCCTTGAGCGCGCTGATCCGGTCCCAGTCGACGCCCATGTCGAGGAGCACCTCTTCGGTGTTCTGACCGCACTCGGGAGCGCCCGACAGCGCGTAGGGCTGCTCGTCGAACTGCACCGGGTTCGCGACCAGGCGCGCGGTGGTGCCATCGTTCAACGTCGCTTCGGGCAGGTAGCCGTTGGCCACGACCTGCGGGTCTTCGTAGAGCTCGAGCGGGTGCTGGACGGGGGCCCAGACGCCGTCGGTCGTCGCCAGCTGCGTCTTCCACTCCTCCAGGGTCCGGCTGCGGAAGATCTCGTCCAGTACCGCCACGCATTCGGCGCCGTTCGCGGCCCGCTTCTCGGCGTTCTCGAAGCGCGGGTCGTCGATCAGGTCCTCGCGTTCCAGGTGGTGGCAGAGGTCGGGCCAGTTGCGGTCCGACTGGAGCATGATGAGCATGATCCAGCGCTCGTCCTTCGTCGGGTAGGCGTTGACGATGGGGTTGGGCACGCGAGTCCGGTCCATCTTCGGCATGCCGCCCTTCAGGCCCAGGGACTCGAGGGCCTTGGCCATGGTGAGGTCGGCCGAGATGTTCCACATGGCCACGGCGAGCAGGGAGATGTCGATCACCGAGGGCTCGCCGGTCCGCTCGCGCTTGAACAGCGCGCTGGCGATGCCGCCGGCGATCGTCATGCCACCGATGCTGTCCCCGAAGGCCGGGCGCTGTCCGACCGGCGGGCCGTCGTGGCCGGCGCCGGTGATCGCCGAGGCGATGCCGCCCCGCGCCCAGTAGGAAGCCCCGTCGTAGCCGCCGCGACGCGCGTCGGGCCCGCGCACGCCCTGGCCGGTGCCGCGCGCGTAGATGATCTTCGGATTCGCCCGCCGGATGTCGTCGACGTCGATCTTCAGCTTCTCGCGCGCGTCGGGCAGGAAGCTCGTCAGGAAGACGTCGGACTTCGACGCCAGCTCGTAGACGAGCTCGCGCCCGCCCTCGGTCTTGATGTCGACCGCGACGCTCTTCTTGCCGCGATTGGGCTGCTCCCACATGAAGTTGAAGCCTCCCGCCGGCAGCAGGCCGGAGGTGACGAGACCGCGCTGCGGATCGCCGACCTCCGGATGTTCGATCTTGATCACCTCGGCGCCCCAGTCCGAGAGCAGGGCGCCCGCACTCGGGACGAACCACCACTGGGCGACTTCGAGGATGCGGATGCCTTCGAGGGGCTTGCTCATGGGGGTCTCCGTCCACTGGGATGTGGGGTGTAGCGAGGTGGGAAGCTGGGGCTCCGGGGTGGTCGTGGCCGTCGCTAGTGGCGGGCCATGGGGGACAGCATACCGGTGACCCCGTCCTCCGGAAGCGGGAGGGGGCCCCGGATCATC
Source organism: Myxococcota bacterium (assembly GCA_028284295.1). GTDB lineage: Bacteria > Myxococcota_A > UBA9160 > UBA9160 > UBA4427 > JAJDAN01. Next base: position 11,160 of record JANQSB010000420.1, read on the forward strand.
AGCCAGTCGTCGCGAACGGGCTCCGGGGCGGCGTCGACGCCCAGGGCCGCCGGGTCGAAGTGGAAGCGCACGCCGTGCACCGGTCCCGCGAGGCGCTCCCGGATCTCGGAGAAGGAGGGGAGGGACTCGGCGACGAGGTCGTAGACCTGGAGGCATCCGTCCGCGTCGCGTTCCCAGACGGCGGCCAGGTCGAGCGCCTCGCAGTAGTCGACCGCGGCTCCGCCGCCCAGGTTGAACTTGAAGACGGCGCGGTCCCGGAGCGGGGCGAGCCGCGACGAGAGGGGTGTCCTCCGCGCCAGGAGCTCGTCGAGCCGCGCCAGGTCCGCCGCGTCCTCGAGCTGCAGCCGGCGGAACGCCGTGCCGTCGCCCGAGCCTTCGATCGCCATGCGGAAGCGGTGTTCGGGGACGTGGCGGAAGCCGAATGGCTCGTAGTACTCCGGGTGCTCGGTGGTCAGCTCCAGGGTCTCGTAGCGTTGGTCGCACCAGTCGAGCGCTTCCTCCATCAGGGCGCGATAGAGGCCCTGTCTGCGCATCCCGGCCAGGGTGCAGACGGCGTGGATTCCGCCGACCCGAAGCTCCCGGCCGTCACAGACCCAGTCCATCTCGAGCACGCCCAGGTGCGACACGACCCGGCCCTCCTGCTCGTAGACGAAAGGAGTCGAGGTGTCCTCCCAGCGCCAGCCGCCCAGCGCCTCGGCGCGTTTCCGCATCACGGGCAGCACGGGCAGCCAGGTACCCAGCAGCTCGAATACGCGATCGCAGAGCTGCGGGTCGTCGGCGAACGAGCGTCGGTACACGGCCGGTCAGCATTCCGTAGAATCCCGCGTCTTGCCACGCGGGGCGAGGTGCGGGAGGAGATCGTGCAGGGGCTTTCCGGGATGCGCGTGCTCGAGCTGGGGGAGATGGTCTCGGCGGCGTTCGCGACGAAGATGATGGCCGACCTGGGAGCGGACGTGGTGAAGGTCGAGCCGCCGGAAGGGGACCGCGCGCGGCGGCGCGGGCCCTTTCCGAAGGGCGCCGAGGGCGATCCCGAGCGCAGTGGTCTCTTCCTCGGGCTCAACACCAACAAGCGCAGCCTGGTCCTCGATCTCGAAGATCCGGCCGAGCTCTCGCGGCTCGATGCGCTCGTGGGTCGGGTCGACGCGCTGGTCCACAATCTCCCGCCGCGGCGTCTGGACGCGCTGGGTCTCGACTACGAGCGCCTGCGCGAACTGAATCCCCGCCTGGTGATGTGCTCGATCACCCCCTTCGGCCTCACGGGGCCCCACCGCGACTTCCGTGCCGAGGAGCTGACCGTGCAGCACGGGGGCGGCTGGGCGTGGCTCAGCCCCGGCCAGTCCGACTTCCCGGAGCTCCCGCCCCTCAAGGCCTTCGGGCACCAGAGCGACTTCCAGTCCGCGATCGCCGCGAACGCGGCGACCGTGGCGGCCTGGTACCGCGCGCAGCGAACGGGGGAGGGCGAGCACATCGACTTCGCCCAGCAGGCCTACGTCGCCTCCTTCATCGAGATCGCGCTCATCTACTGGACCTATCCCGGTGTGGTGGCCGGACGTTTCGGCGCCAAGGGGCTCCAGCCCTGGGGCATCTTCCCGTGTCGGGACGGCCTGATCTTCATCGCGACGCCCGAAGAGGACCAGTGGGAGCGGATGGTCGACCTGATGGGCCAGCCCGAGTGGGCTGCGCTCGAGATCTTCGACGGCATGCGCAACCGCATGAAGAACTACGACGCGTTGCGCATCTTCATCCAGGAATGGACCGAAGGCTGGGCGGTCGACGAGCTCTTCCACGAGGCCCAGAAGCGGCGGATCTGCTTTGCCCCGGTGCTCTCGTTCGAGCAGCTCGCCCGGCAGGAGCAGCTTCGGGGACGCGACTACTTCGTTCCGGTCGAGGATCCCCGGGTGGGTCGCTTCGAGACGATCGGCCCGCCGTATCGCCTGCGGGAGCGATGGTGGTCCCTGCGACGCCCCGCGCCCGGGCTCGATGCCCATCGGGACGAGATCCTGGCCGAGATCGACGAGAGCGCCCCGGCCGCGGAGAGCCCGCGCGTCGCACGGGCGGAGGGTGCGGAGGCCCCGGGCCTTCCTCTCGAAGGCGTGCGCGTGCTCGACCTGACATGGGTATGGGCCGGTCCCTTCGCGGCCATGCACCTCGCGCACCTCGGCGCCGAGGTCATCAAGGTCGAGTCGGCAGCCCGTCCGGATCTGGGCCGCCGCCTGCAGGTGTTCGCCAAGGACACCGAGCGCGGGATCGACGACTCCGGCTACTTCAACCAGTGGAACCAGGGGAAGAAGAGCATCTCGCTGAATCTGGCGGAGCCCGAGGCGCGCGAGATCGTGAAGGAGCTGGTGGCCCACTGCGACGTGCTGGTCGAGAACTTCGCCACCGGGGTGATGGAGCGCCTGGGTCTCTCCTACGAGGTGCTCCGCGAGAGGCGCCCGGACCTCGTCATGGCCTCGATCTCCGGCTACGGCGAGACGGGGCCCTGGCGGGAGTACATGGGCTACGGACCCGCCATCTCGCCCCTGTGCGGGCTGTCGGCCGCCAGTGGCTACCCGGGAGAGGGCCCCTCCGAGGTCGGCATCTCGCTCGGGGACCCGTGTGCGGGCATCACCGCGACGGCGGCGGTCTGCGCTGCGCTCGCCGCGCGCGAGCGGAAC
>JANQSB010000436.1 GCA_028284295.1 Myxococcota bacterium
CTGCCGTTGGACGCGATCGCGCTGTAACGGACGAGCGCGGGGGACGTGAAGACCACCGCGGCCCCCAGTGCGGCGAGCGCGCCCAGGGAAGACGCGGCGCGCAGCACGGCCGGGAGCCCGCCGGAACGGGGCGCGTCGGGATCGGGCGGATCCGGATCCGAGCGTGTGGAGCGTGCTGCGAGGGACGAGCCGGCCATCGACGTCCTCATCGGCGGACGGGCGCGAGGACGGGAGCCGGCGAGCCCTCAGCCCCTCCCGCAGAGCCACCGATGTACACGTCACGGGCGGGCTCGCGGGCCCCGCTGCGCGCTGCAGGCGGGTCGGCCGGGCTGGAGACGGGCTGCAGAAAGCAGTGGAGACGGGATTGGAAGCTTCGTACGCCATCGAGCAGGCCGCCGACGAGCGCCGGGACGGGCTGCGGCCGGTCGTGCTGCTCGGGCTGCTGGTGGCCGCCGGGAACCTGTACCGCTTCCGCTCGGACTACCATGCCATGGACGACGCCTGGATCTCGTTCCGGGTGGCGCGGAACTGGGTCGAGCACGGGGTCCTCAGCTTCGACGTCGGACGGGCGCCCGTCGAGGGGATGACCAACCTGTTGTGGACGCTGATGTCGGCGTCCTGGATCGCGGCCTGGCCCGAAGGGGACCCGGTCGTTCCGGCCCGCATCGGAGGCGCGCTGCTGCACCTGGCGACTCTCGCGCTGCTGGCGCGTCTCGCGGTCCGCGAGGCGTCGATCGCCGGCGGACGTCCCATCCTCGCAGCCTCCGTGACCCTGGGCCTGTCGGCGCTGTCTTCGAGCCTGGCCTACTACGCGCTGTCGGGGCTGGAGACCGCGCTCTGGGGCTTCCTGTTCGTGGCCGCGCTCGACCGCTACCGGCTGGCGCTCGGCGGGAGCCGACGGGCCGGCGTCGCGGCCGGCAGCCTGCTCGGTCTCCTGGCCATGACACGACCGGAGGGCGTGCTCGTGGCCGCGGCCCTCTGTGCCGGCGCCGTCGCCGTTCCCTCGGCCCGGCGGGCGGCCATCGCGATCGCCGCACCCTTCGCCGTCCTCGTGGCCGGGATGGAGCTCTTCCGCCTGCTCTACTTCGGCGACCTGCTGCCCAACACCTTCTACGCGAAGCCGCCCGCCGGAAGCGACGGCGTCCGCTATCTCGCTCACTTCGGGCTCTTCGGTCTGGGTGTCGTCGGCCCGCTCGCCCTGCTCGGACTGCGCGGGCGCACCACGCCCCTCGTTCGCGTGACCGGCGTGCTCGTCGTGCTGCTGGCGGCGGGGGCAGCCTGGTCGGGAGGTGACTGGATGCCGGGACACCGCCGCCTGACCACGGTGGCGCTCGGGATGAATCTCCTCATCGGCGTGGGAGTCGCCTGTGCACGGCACAACCATCGCGGCCTGGTGCTGGCCGCGGCCTCCGCGGCGGCGCTGGCGAACGTGGCGGCGGCCGGTCGGATCGACTGGAACGCCTACAACACGCGGATGATGGGTGCGCTCGGTCGCCTCAGCAGCGAGACCGAGGCGGTCGGCGAGGTCGCGCTGGTGGACATCGGACGCTTCGGCTGGAGCTTCGACGGGGAGATCTACGACCTCGCCGGCTTGACCGACCGACACCTGGCGCGGATGCCCGGCCGCTACGGATTCAAGGGCTGGGACGAGGCCTACTTCCGCGAACGCAGCCCCGAGCTCGTACTGCTGATGGCGCCCACCCTGGGCAAGCGTCCGCTCCAGGTGCAGGCCATGCGTTCGTGGGAGCGCGGTGCCCTGGCATCGATGACCCGGGGCGGGGGGTACGCCTATCACGGCGCGGTCGCCTACATGGACGGAGCCGACGTCCTGATCTTCCGGCGGGCCGACGTGGAGCTTCCTCTGTCGATCTGGGGGGAGCCGAGCTCCCGGGACCTGCTGGCCGAGCTCGCTGCTGCTGCGAGCCCGCCCCCGGCCCCCTAGCCGGGTCTCCGTCGGCTCGGTGCCAGCGACGTCAATCGCGATCGCGGCCCCGGTCGTCGCGGCAGTCGCGCTCCCGGTCCCGGCTCTTCCAGCGCTTGTTGCCTTGCCAGTCGCGTGAGCAGCGGCCCAGCGATCGCAGCTTCACCGGGTCCAACGGCCACTCGATCCCGTCCGCTTCCAGGGTCACGGTCAGCGGGTCCGGCCGCTCCGGGGCCTTCCCCCACAGCAGGAAGGTTCCCCGGCGACTGGCGCGCGCGGTGGCCAGGGGCTTCTCCGAGCTGGGGTCGTACGCGCGCAGCGTGCTGCCCGGAGGCGCACCCAGGCCCAGGACCAGCAGGCGACCGCGGCAGCTCCAGAAGGCCCGCCAGACCCGCGCGTCCGGCGGTCGGCTGCACGCCTTCGGTGCGCCCGCGACGTCCACGGCATCGCTGGTGGTATCGCCGACGAGCGCTTCGAGACGGCACGGCGGGATGGTCGGCTCGAGGGTCACGGCGTAGAGGCCATGCTCTTCGGCGACGGTCGTACCCAGGACGGCCCCGGTGGCGGGATCGCGGAGCTCGACGAGCGCACCCGGCGGAGCCCCCTCCCCCACCACCGTCAGCAGGCCGCCCTGCCAGCTGACGTCGAGCAGCACCGGGGTCTCGGCCCGGGGTAGCTCCCGAATCTCCAGCACGAAGGCCTCGGAGGCGGCTTCCGGCGGGACTCCGTCGTCGCGGACCCGGACGACCAGGTCATGGATTCCCGCCTGGCTCGGTGTTCCCCGGATGGTGGCGGTGCCGTCGCCGTGGTCCGTGGCCTCGAAGTCGGCGGGCAGTCCTTCGAACTCGAAGGCCAGCCCGTCGCCGTCGGCATCGCTGGCGGTGAGTGCGATCTCGAGTCGCGATCCGACGTCGACCATGCGGTCTCCGATCGGGTTCAGCACCGGCGGGACGTTGACGTCGCCGACGCTGATGACCACGGTCTCGTCGTCCACCGAGCCCCCATCGCTCACGACGAAGCGGACGACCTGGTTGCCCACGGCCCGGTCGTCGGGGGTGTACACGAAGGTCGCCTGGCCGTACGCGCCGGGAACGACCAGGGATCCGTCGAGCACGGGGTCGGTGCGGAAGACCAGCGGGTCCCCTTCCGGATCCGTCGCCTCGAGTGAGACCTCGAGTCGCTGGCCGACCGTCGCCTCCTGATCGCCGACCGGGGCCAGCACGGGCGGCCGGTTCGGGTCGCCGACGACGATCTCGACCACCGCCGTCGCGACCCGCATCGGCGTCCCGTCGTCGGTGGCGTGCAGGGTCACGGGATACACACCCGTGTCGGCGTCCGTCGGCGTCCACACGAAGGAGGCGTTGCCGTTGCCGTCGGTGAGGAAGCGAGCGGCGGGCGGGACGTCGGCGGCGGCGAGGGTCACGCCGTCTCCGTCCGGATCGCGGGTCTGGACGTTGAAGAGGACGAGCTCGCCCGGGTCCCGCTGGATCGACGCCGGCGCCGTGATCTCCGGCGCCTGGTTGACCTGCGCGGCCCCGGCTTGCGACAGCAGCAGCGTGAAGAGCGACGCGAGCCAGAAGGAGGGAGTGCAGGCGGTGCGGGGGGTGCGGAGTCGAGCCATCGAGGCCTCCCGAGGATCCCAGGGTCGGTCC
>JANQSB010000454.1 GCA_028284295.1 Myxococcota bacterium
TTTCGCAGAGCGCCGCATCGCGAGCAAGGCGGCTTCGCTTCGGGCGCGCAGTGCGCGTGCAGCTCGACGCGCAACCCGCAGCCGCGCAAGCGTGGGGTAAGCTTCTCGCCCCGCGGCCGCGGGGCACGGACCGCCACCGGCGAGTCGGCCGAAGCTCGAGAGGAAGCGAGGAGGGGAGGCGCAGATGGCGCGAAGCTACTGGCTGATGAAGTCCGAGCCGTTCAAGTACGCGTGGTCCGAGCTGGTGAAGGACGGCAAGACCTACTGGGACGGCGTGCGCAACTACGAGGCTCGAAACAACCTGGCCTCGATGAAGGTCGGAGACCTCGCCCTCTACTACCACTCGAACGAGGGCAAGGAGGTGGTCGGCGTCGCCCGCATCGTGAAGGAGGCCTACCCGGATCCCACCACGCAGGACGAGCGCTGGGTGGTGGTCGACGTCGAGCCGGTGGTGGCCCTCGAGGAGCCGGTGGGCCTGGCGGACATCAAGGCGGCGCCGGAGCTCCGCGACATGGCGCTGATCCGCCGCAGTCGCCTCTCGGTCGTGCCGGTGCAGCCCGACGAGTTCAGGACCGTGCTCCGGATGGGAAGGACGGCGCTGCCCCGGACATCGGCCCCGAAGAAGAAGCCCGCTCGCAAGAAGACGGCGAAGAAGAAGGTCGCGCGGAAGTAGAAGATGGACGTCGAGCGCATCGGTGAGGAGCTGCCCCTCCTCGAAGGCATCCGCACCACCCGGGCGATTCGCCGCCTGAAGCCGGATCCGGTTCCCGCGGAGCTGATCCGGAAGGTGTGCGAGGCCGGCACCTACGCGCCCAGCGGCGGCAACCGTCAGCCCTGGAAGTTCATCGCCGTCACCGAGCCCGAACGTCGGGAATGGGTGGCCGTGCGCTATCGCCGGGTCTTCCACGACTACATCGCTCCGGCCCTCGAAGCCGCGGAAGCGCCGGATTTTCCCGAGCGGAAGCGGCGCAACATGCGGGCCGCCCTCCACCTGGCCGACCATCTCCACGAGGCGCCCGTCCACCTCTTCGTCGCCGGCTGGAAGCGTCGCGGGGTCGAGCAGGTCCAGGGCCTCTTCCCGGCGATCCAGAACGTCCTGCTCGCCTGTCGCGCGGTCGGGCTCGGCGCCTCGCTGACGACCCTCCACACCTCGTTTCGCGAAGAGCTCGACCCCTGGCTCGGTCTGCCTCCCGAGATCCCGACCTGCGCGCTGCTCCCGATCGGCTGGCCGATCGGGCGCTACGGCACGCCGCCCCGGGCGCCGGTGGACGAGAAGCTCTTCTGGGAGCGCTACGACCCGGAGCGGGACCGCCGCTGACGAAGGTGTCGGACCACCGCCGCCAGGCTCTCGGCGGCGAGCGACTCGAGCAGCAGGTCGGCCGTGTCGAAGTCGAGCCCCCGTGTCATCGGACCGGGCACCGCCACCGTGAAGAGTCCTGCGGCCTTGGCGGCGGCCACGCCGTTCGGCGAGTCCTCCACCGCGAGCGCCTCGCCTTCGGCCACGCCGGCGTGCTCGACGGCGCGCAGGTACAGGGCCGGGTCGGGCTTGACGCGCTCCACGTCGTCCCGGGTCTTCAGGAAGTCGACACGGTCGCGCAGCGAGACCCGCTCGAGGTGATCCTCGACCCAATCGGCCGGCGAGCTCGACACGACTCCGAGAACGAGGCCGCTGCTCCGGGCCGCGTCCATCCAGTCCACGACCCCGGGCAGGGGAGAGAGCGTCTCGAAGAGGCGAGCGCGGTGCGCACGCCGGCGATCGCCCACCGCGTCGCGGTCGAGCGGCGACTCCAGCCGCTCGCACAGGTACTCGAAGGGCCGGAATCCCGATCCGTCCGTACCGATGGTCGCGACCCACTGGTCGCGCGGGAGCCGCACGCCGTGCTCTTCGTAGACCAGGCGCCAGGACTCGTAGTCGGTGGTCTCGGTGTCGACCACGAGTCCGTCGAAGTCGAGCAGCAGGGCGCGCAGCATGGGCGCGGCAGTCTATCCGCTGCGGGGCGGATGAGGAAGAGCGGTCGGGAAGCGGCCCAGGCGGGTCGATGCACTAAGCTCGGCGCCGTGAGGGCGCTCGTGGCAGAGGCGATCGGGACCTTCGCGCTCGTCTTCGTCGGGACGGGCGCGATCGTGGTCGACGATCTCTCCGGCGGTGCGGTCACACACCTCGGGGTGTCGCTCGCCTTCGGAGCCGTGGTGGGCACGATGATCTTCGCGGTCGGCGACGTGTCGGGGGCCCACTTCAACCCCGCGGTCAGCGTGGGCTTCTGGGTGGCCCGTCGCTTCCCGGGATCCCGCGTCCTCCCCTACATCGGGGCCCAGGCCTTCGGCGCGCTGGCGGGCAGTGCGCTGCTGCGAGTGCTCTTCCCAGGCCATGCCGGACTGGGCGCGACCCGCCCCGCCGGCTCGCTCGCCCAGTCCTTCGGGCTCGAAGTCGTGCTCACCTTCTTCCTGATGTTCGTCATCCTGTCGGTCACCACGGGCGCTCGGGAGCGGGGGATCACGGCCGCGCTCGCCATCGGCGGGACCGTGGCCATGGGAGCGCTCTTCGGCGGGCCGATCTCGGGTGCGTCGATGAACCCCGCGCGCTCCTTCGGGCCGGCGCTGGTCTCGGGAGAGCTCTCGCTCCTGTGGCTCTACCTGACGGCGCCCGTCGTGGGCGCCCTGCTCGCCGTGGGCGGCTGTCGCTGTACCCGGGAAGCGGGCTGCTGCGACCTCAGCGGCGCTCCCGCAGGTACGTAGTCGCGAGTGCGTCCGCGTACTCGTTCCACTTGGAGCCGACGTGGGCGCGGATCCACTCGAGCTTCACGTCGGGACGCTCTCCCGCCAGCGCGTAGAGCTCCTGCACGAGCTCGAGGTTCTTGATGGGGCCGGTCTTGCGCTTCCAGCCGCGCTTCTCCCAGCCGGCCGCCCACTGGTTGATGGTGTTCACGCACAGCTGGCTGTCGGAGTAGACGGTGAGCGCCGCGTCGCGGGGAAGGGACTTGTAGGCCTCGATGAGTGCCCGGAGCTCCATGCGGTTGTTGGTCGTGTCGGGCTCGAAGCCGTGGCGTTCGTCGAGGATCTCGTCGTCCTCGACGCGCACGAAGCCCCAGCCGCCGGGCCCGGGGTTGTTGTCGCAGGAGCCGTCGGTGAAGACGCCGCTGGTCGGGCCGCTCGAGTGACGGCGCAGCACCTCGTCCGGGGTCAGGAAGCCTTCTTCGCGGGGCATGGCGGCGCCTATGGTTTCCGTTTCCGCGCCGCCGCGCCAGTCCCGGCACCGGCCCGGGTTCCGGTGCCCGTCCCGTCCCGGCCATAGAGCGCGAGGAACTCGCGCCGGAAGTCGTCGTAGCGTCCGTCGACGACGGCCCGGCGCGCGTCCCGAACCAGTGCCTGATAGAAGTGGACGTTGTGGATCGAGCAGAGGACGGCCGACAGCACCTCGTTGGCGGCGAAGAGGTGGTGGAGGTAGGCGCGAGAGAAGCCGCCCGCACACGCCGCGCAATCGCAGGAACGGTCGATCGGGTAGGCGTCCCGCCGGTAGCGGCGATTGGTCAGTCGCAGTCGCCCGCGGGAGGTGAAGACCGTGGCCGAGCGGGCGTAGCGGGTGGGGATCACGCAATCGAACATGTCGATCCCGAAGCCGATGGCGGCCAGGAGGTCCTCCGGGGTCCCGACCCCCATCAGGTAGCGGGGCCTGTCCTCGGGGAGCAGGGGCGCCGTGTGCTCGGTCACCTGGCACATGAGCTCGTGTCCCTCCCCGACCGACACGCCGCCGATCGCGTAGCCGGGCGCGTCCAGCGCCACCAGGGCCTCCGCGCAGCTCCGGCGCAGCTCCAGGTGGACCCCGCCCTGCACGATCGGGAAGAGCGCCTGCTCGCCGGGGCGGTCGTGGGCCTTCAGGCAGCGATCGATCCACAAGAGGGTCCGGCGCACGCCGTCTCTCGCCATGGCTTCGGTGGCCGGGTAGGGGGTGCACTCGTCGAAGGCCATGATGATGTCGGCGCCGAGTGCGTTCTGGATCTCCATCGACCGCTCGGGGGTCAGGTCGACGACCTCGCCGCTGACCTCGTTGGTGAAGCGCGCACCGCGGTCATCGATCTCGACCCGGGGCAGGGAGAAGACCTGGAAGCCGCCGCTGTCCGTCAGGATCGGCCCGTCCCAGCGCATGAAGGCGTGCAGCCCGCCCATCTTCTGGACCAGGCCCTCGCCGGGTCGCAGATGCAGGTGATAGGTGTTCGAGAGGACGATCTGCGCCCCCGTCGCACGGACCTGCTCGGGGGTCAGCGCCTTGACGGCGCCGTGGGTGCCCACGGGCATGAAGGCCGGAGTATCGAAGGCACCGTGCGGCGTCTCGAAGCGGCCGGCGCGGGCGCCACCGGAGCGCGCCGCGAGCTGGAAGCGGAAGGGCGGCTGCGTCATGCAGGAGGCGAGGGTAGCGGCCCGTGTGATGGCCGAGCTTCGACCCGCGGCAGCGACGGCCGATCCGGGCTAGGCTGCGGTCTTCGAGGAGGTCGTCCTTGAAACCCTCGAAATCCTTCGCGGACTCGCTGATCGCTCGCGTCCGCAGTCTGGGTCACCCGCTCTGCGCCGGTCTCGACCCGCACCTCGATCGGATCCCGCCCCTGTTCCGCCGGGGCTCGATGGATCCCCACGCGCCGGAGACCGCGCGCGCCGTGGGCGAGATGCTGTCCGCCTTCCTCGATCGCCTCGAAGGGCGCGTGGCCATCGTGAAGCCGCAGATCGCCTTCTTCGAGCAGCTGGGGGCGGCCGGCATGACGGTTCTCGAAGGCCTGCTCGCGCGCGCCCGCGAGCGCGGGATCCTGGTGCTGATGGACGCGAAGCGCGGGGACATCGGTTCGACGGCAGCCGCCTACGCCCGGGCCTATCTCGACCCCGGCTCGTCCCTGGCCAGCGACGCGCTCACGGTGAGCCCCTACCTGGGCCTCGACACCCTCGAGCCCTTCGCGACCGGAGCGCGAGAGTCCGGGTGCGGTCTCTTCGTGCTGGTGCGCACCAGCAACCCGGGCGCCGGGAGCCTGCAGGACCTCGAGGTGAAGGACGCGCCGCTCTTCGAGGAGGTCGCGAGCCAGCTCGCACCTCTCGCGAGCGAGCTGCGGGGGCCCGAGACCGGCTGGTCCTCGCTGGGCGTCGTGGTGGGCGCCACCTGGCCCGCGCAGTCCCTGGCCGTGCGGGAGAGGCTGCCGAGCTCGATCTTCCTGGTCCCCGGCTACGGGGCGCAGGGAGGCTCGGCCGACGAAGCCCTCGCCGGCTTCGTCCCGGGCCCGGCCGGCCGCGAAGGAGGCATCGTCAACGCCTCCCGCTCCCTCACCTTCCCCGAAGCCGCCCACACCGAAGACACCCAGACCTGGGAACGAGCCATCGACCAGGCCCTCGACCAGGCGACGACCGAGCTCGCCGAAGCCATCCACCGCTGACGAGAGCGCCGCTGGCACCGCATCTCGGCGGCCTCCTCGCTCCGGTCGCCTCGACGTACGGGAGTACGCCTTCGGCGCCCTCCACTCCGGGGGCCGCCGATCTACGGCACCATCGACGCTCTCGTCGGGGCGACACCAGGCCGCGCTGCGCGTGGAGCCTCGACTCTTCGGCTCACCTATGCGTGGCGCGCTCGCCCTTCGACTGGCGTAGCCGCGCGCGGCGGTGCTTCGCCTTCTTCTTGGCGCGCAGCTTGGCGCTCTTGCGGCGGTTCCGGTGGGACATGGTGTTCTTCTTGGGCGCGCTCACGGGGATGTCCTCACGGGGTCGGGCGGCTGCCGCCGCTGGCCTGGGGAGGCGGGACCTTAGCGGCCGTCTCGAGGCGTCGCCATCCCTCCGGATTCGCTGGGCTATTCTGACGTGCCCGTCTCGCGCGGCCGCCTTCGCGGTGCCGCGTCTTCCGTCCCGAGCCACCCGGAGCCCACATGACCACGCCCCTCGACCGCATGGCCGACTTCGACCTCAGCGAAGAGCAGCGCCAGATCCGCGCCAGCGTTCGCGAGTTCGCCGAGAAGGAGATCCTCCCCTACGTCGAGCAGTACGAGCAGGAGGAGAAGTACCCGCTGGAGCTGATCGCCAAGCTCCCGCCCCTCGGCCTGATGGGACCCATGATTCCCGAGGAGTACGGGGGCTCGTTCTCCGACGTCGTCAGCTACGGGATCATCTGCGAGGAGCTGGCCCGGGTCGACTGGGTGGTGGCCTCCGTGGTGTCGGTCAGCAACTCGCTGTGTGCGGGCTCGATCTCCCGCTTCGGAACCGACGAGCAGAAGCAGCGCTGGCTCCCGGGAATCGCGAACGGGGAGGTCATCTGCTCGGCCTGCCTGACGGAGCCGGGCGGTGGGACCGACCTCGGGAACATGCGCACCACCGCGACGAAGGTCGACGGCGGCTATCGGCTGAACGGCACCAAGGTCTTCATCTCCCACGCGGCCCACGCCAGCCTCTTCTTCGTGGTTGCGAGCATCGACCTCGAGAAGAAGCACAAGGGCGTCACGGCCTTCCTCGTCGACCCGCGGGCGACCGAAGGCATCCGCATCGGCGACTTCCCGATGCGTACCCTGAAGCGCGACAACCTCGCCGAGGTGAGCTTCGTCGACGCCTTCGTGCCCGAGGAGTGCGTGCTGGGCGAGCCGGGTCGCGGCTTCCCGGTGCTGGGCTCGGCGCTCGACACGGGACGCTTCTCGGTCGCGGCGCGCTGCGTCGGACAGGCCCAGCGCTGTCTCGATCTGGCGCTCCCCTATGCGCTCGACCGCGAGGCCTTCGGGCGCTCGATCGGCGAGTTCCAGCTCATCCAGCAGAAGATCAGCGACATGACCTGCCGGGTGCAGACGGCCCGGAACGTGGTCTACCAGCTGGGTCGCATGAAGGACGCCGGCGTGGAGCGCTGCTCGATGGAGTCGTCGATGGCGAAGCTGCTGTCCAGTCAGGCCGCGGTCCAGAACGCGCTCGACGGGATGCAGATCTTCGGCGGCTACTCGTGCACCGCCGAGTACGAGATCGGTCGCCTGCTGCTCGAGGCCAAGAGCCTCGAGTTCGGCGAGGGGACGAGCGAGCTGCACACGAAGATCATCGCCGAGACGATGCTCGGCGCGCGCAAGGGCTGACGAAGCGCTCGCGCGCGAGATTGGAGGAGGGAGCGTGAGCGACCCGCGCCGACAGGAGCTGCTGGATCTCATCCTCGACGTCTCGTTCGAGCGACGCAAGGTGACGCTCGCGAGCGGACGCGAGAGCGACTTCTACCTCGACCTGCGCCAGACCCTGATGCGTCCGCGCGGGGTCGCCCTGGCGGGAGAGCTGGCCCTCGAACGCCTGCTCGAAGGTCCCGCCGTGCAGGCGGTGGGTGGCATGGCGGTGGGCGCGGTCCCCTTCGTCTCGGCCGTGCTGGGGGCTGCCGCGAGGCGCGAGCCCCCGACCGAGCTGCTGGGCTTCTTCGTGCGCAAGGAGGCGAAGAAGCACGGGCTCGGGCGCCGCATCGAGGGCGCCTTCCAGGAGGGCCAGGCCGTGGCCCTGGTGGAGGACACCACGACCACGGGCGGCTCGACCCTGGAAGCCGTCCAGGCCGTCCGCGAGGCGGGCGGCAAGGTGGCGCGGGTGCTGTGCCTGGTGGACCGCGGCGAGGGCGCGCGTGACGCCTTCGCGGCCGACGGCATCGAACTCGAAGCACTCTTCGGACGCGACGATCTGCCGCTCTGAGGGCTGTCAGGGGGCGGTGAGTGGCGCCGCGAAGGCCACAACCGAAGCGCGCCCCGAGGACTCCAGGAGGATGTCAATCCGATGATCGAGCTCTACACCTCGCCCACCCCCAACGGCTGGAAGGCGTCCATCACCCTGGAGGAGCTCGAGCTTCCCTACGAGGTGACGCCGATCCGCCTCGACAAGCTCGAGCAGAAGGAAGACTGGTTCCTGAAGATCAATCCCAACGGTCGCATCCCGGCCATCGTCGACCGCGACGCGAGCGACTTCGCGGTGTTCGAGTCCGGCGCCATCATGGTGTACCTGGCCGAGAAGGCGGGGCGGCTGCTGGGCACGGACGCGAAGAGCCGCTCGCTCGTCATGCAGTGGCTGATGTTCCAGATGGGCGGGATCGGCCCGATGCAGGGCCAGGCGAACGTCTTCTTCCGCTACGCGCCGGAGAAGATCCCGTTCGCGATCGACCGCTACCAGAACGAGACGCGGCGTCTCTACGAGGTGCTCGACCGTCGCCTGGCGGAGAACGAGTGGCTGGCCGGCGACTATTCGCTGGCCGACATCGCCAACTGGAGCTGGGTGTCCATCCACGCGTGGGCCGGAGTCGAGACCGAAGGCCTCGAGCACCTCGAGCGCTGGAAGGATGCGGTGGCCGCGCGACCGGCCGTGCAGCGGGGTCGCGCGGTGCCCGTCGTTCCGGAGCGCGACGAGAGCGAGTCGGGCGAGGCGGACGCCGACCGCGCCGAAGAGATCGCGAAGCAGGGCCGCAAGATCCTCGTCTGAGCCCGTCCCCCTCGTGGTAGCCTGTGGCTCCTGAGCGGGGAGGACGGCGGGGAGGATGCCATGGACTGGAAGACGAGGCTCGGCCCGAAGCTGATCCCGCTCGAGAAGGCGGTGGGTCTGGTGGAATCGGGCCAGACCCTCGGCGTCTCTCCCTACACCTCGTCGCCCGTCACCCTGTGCGAAGGCCTCAAGGCGCGGGCTCGCGAGAAGGGCGATCTCCGGGACGTGCGGGTCGAGCACCTGGCCGCGCTGGTGGGCTGGACGGATCCCGAGTTCCGCGGCGTCTTCACCCTGGTCGACAACTACGCGACCCCACCCAACCGCGTCGCCTGCCATGCGGGTGATTCCGAGTACCTGCCCGTCGGGCTGTGGCGGGCCCACGAGGTGCCGGACGGCGTCTCGAGCGAGCCCGACGTGTTCTTCGTTCCGGTATCGCCGCCCGACGAGCGCGGCTACTGCAGCTTCGGCCCCGGCGTGTGGATGTCGCCCACCGCGGTGCGCGGCGCGAAGATCGTGGTCGCGGAGGTGCAGGAGCGCTTCATCCGCACCGGCGGAGAGAACTTCGTCCACGTGGACGAGATCGACTGGTTCGTCGAGGGCCAGGAGCCGCCGGCTCCACCCCCGCAGCCGCCGCCCACCGACGAGGAGGTCGCGCAGGTCGAGGCCATCTGCACCAGCGTCGCCGTCGAGCTGGTGAACGACGGCGACACCCTGCAGATGGGCGTCGGCACGGTGTCCGCCTCCCTCGGCCGCTTCCTGGACTTCCGGAACGATCTCGGCATCCAGACCGAGCTGATCACGGGCGGCATCACCGACCTCGTCGAGGCCGGCAACGTGACGGGTCTGCGCAAGTCGATCCACCGCGGCAAGGTCGTCGGCAGCGCGTTCGTCGCCATGCCCCCCGAAGAGCTCGCGCGCGTCGACGGAAACCCGGTCTTCGAGCTCTACGACTTCGGCTTCACGGACGACCTGCGACGTCTCATCCACCTGGACAACTTCGTCGCGGTCAACAACGCCATGGTGGTGGACCTGACCGGTCAGGTGTCCGCCGAGGCCTTCGACCATCGGATGTACACCGGTGTGGGAGGCCAGACGGTCTTCATGCTGGCGGGCGCCTACTCACCGGGCGGCAAGTCCGTGTCGGTGGTGCCCTCGAGCTCGGTTCCTTCGACCGGCAGCGAGCGCGTGACGCGGATCGTCCCGACCCTGGCGCCCGGGACGCCGGTGACGGTACCGCGGACCTACGTGGACTTCGTGGTCACGGAGTTCGGTGTGGCGGAGCTGCGCGGGAAGACCGTCAAGGAGAGGGCCCGCGCGCTGTGCGGGATCGCACACCCGGACTTCCGCGACGAGCTTCGCGACCACGCCAAGCGCATGTACGGAGCCGCCTAGGAGGCACCCCGAGCGGTCTCGTCTACTCCACCTGGATCGTGATCTTCTTCGAGAACACGGCCGGCTGGTGGGGGACGTGGTTCATGTCTCCCAGCACGAGCTGCAGGGTGTGCTTGCCGGGCTCGAGCTCGATGGTGGTCTCCGTCTGCCCCTTGCCGAAGTGGATGTTGTTCGGAGTCGTCGGGAAGGGAGAGTCCAGGTCCGGCAGGTCGGTGTCCACCACGAGGTGGTGGTGGCCCGTGTTGGGCATGTTGACGCCCGCGGGTGCGACTCCCATGCCGCGGAGCCCGAAGAGGACCGTGACCGGGCTCTTCACCGTGGCGCCGTCCTTCGGGCTGATGATGTAGACGACCGCGCCCTCGGGCGAGGGGTGGCGCGGCAGCGCCTGCTGCTCCTCGTGGTGGCCCGCCCAGGCCAGTCCGGCGGCCACGGCCACCGTGCAGGCGGCGACGACGACAGGGATGCGGGTCGCGTGCATTCGGATCCTCCTCGGCTTCGCGCCTGCGAAGCTCCGTGAGACGCAGGTGGAGTCTAGCGGGCGCGTGGCGTCACCCGATAGGCACAGCGTCGTGCGCCTTCGAGCAGGTGCTCGCAGCGCTCGACCCGGGTGTCGGCACCCAGCACGTCACGGAATAGCTCGAGCTCGTCGCGGCAGAAGCCCTGGCAGAGGGCGGCCGCCGCGCAGATCGGGCAGTGGTTCTCCACCAGCAGGAAGCCGCCGTCCGCTTCCTCTTGCCACTCGGCCATGTAGCCCTCTTCCCGTCTCAGGGCGGAGAGGGCGGCGACCCGCTCGGACAGGGGCCGGTCGCTGTCCGGCAGACGCTGCCGGTAGCTCTCGCGTTGACGCCGGGAGCGCGACTCGATGAGCCGGTCGAGGCCCTCCTCGCCGAAGACCTCCCGCATGGCCGAGAGCAGCTCGACGGTCAGATCGGCGTGGGTGTCCGGGAAGCGATCGGCGGCCCGCCCGGTGAGGCTCCAGAGTCTGGCGGGGCGGCCCACCCGCTGCGCGGTGGTCTCGAAGTCGACCAGCCCCTCGGATTGCAGGGCCGCGAGATGCTGTCGCACGGCCATCGGAGTGATCTCCAGGCGGTCGGCCAGCTGGGCGGCGGTGAGCGTCCCGCGCGTCTTGAGCTGGAGCAGCACACGGTCCCGGGCGCGGGAGCGGGGGTCTTCTTCCACCGGCATGTCCCGAAGTTAAACGAGAAAGGTGCTTTCGCAAGTTTTCGCTTTTCAAATAATCCGCAGCCCGCTCAGGACGAGCCCGGAATTTCCCGCTAAAGGGAGGACCGGTGGACCTGCATCCGAACTTCACGATCGCGCTCGCCCTGGCGGCCGGTGTCCTGTCGCAATCGCTGGCGCGCCACCTGCGGGTGCCGGGGATCGTCGTCCTGCTGCTGGCCGGGGTCGGGCTGGGACCGGACGGTCTGGGCTGGGTCGATCCGCAAGCCATCGGCTCCGGGCTCTACGCGATCCTGGACGTGGCCGTAGCCGTCATCCTCTTCGAGGGCGGTCTCAACCTGCAGTTCTCGAGGCTGCGTCGGGTCCAGGCGTCCGTCCGCCGGCTCGTCACCTACGGAGGCGTCGTCACCGTCGCGGGGGCGGCCATCGCGGTCCACGCGCTGCTGGACTGGGACTGGAAGCTCGCCGTGCTCTTCGGCTCGCTCGTGATGGTGACCGGCCCGACGGTGATCGGGCCCCTGGTGAGCGAGCTTCGTCTCAAGGGCCGGGTCTCCACGGTGCTGGAGGCCGAGGGCGTCCTGATCGATCCGATCGGGGCGATCTTCGCGGCGCTGGTGCTGACCATCGTGGTCGCACCGGACGCCGACGGAGCGGCCGCGGCCGGTCGGGACCTGCTGGTGCGCCTGGGCTTCGGTGTCCTGATGGGTGCGCTGACCGGCGTGCTGCTGGCGGGGGCACTGCGGGTGCGCCGGCTGGTTCCGGAGGGCCTCGGCAACATCTTCACCCTGGCCAGCGTCCTGCTGCTCTTCGAGGCCTGCGAGCTGGTGATCTCGCATAGCGGCATCCTGGCCGTCACGATCGCCGGTGCCGTGCTCGGCAACCTGCCCACGCCGGTCGCCCGGGAGCTCCGCGAGTTCAAGGATCAGCTCACGGTGCTGCTGATCGGCCTGCTCTTCGTGATGCTCGCCGCCGACGTGCGCTACGAGCACGTGCTCGCCCTGGGCAAGCCGGGGCTCGGCGTGTTGGCGGCCCTGGTGCTGGTGGTGCGGCCCCTGGGCGTCTGGCTCTCGACCCTCGGCTCCGATCTCGAACGACGCGAGCGGCTCTTCATCGCCTGGGTGGCGCCGCGGGGCATCGTGGCCGCCGCCATCGCGTCGCTCACCGCCGTCGCCATGGAGCGCAACGGCATGCCCGGGGGCACCGAGCTGCGCGCGCTGGTGTTCCTGACCATCGCCGGGACGGTGCTGCTGGCGGGACTCACCGCCGGCGTCGTCGCGACCTGGTTGTCGGTCCGGCTGCCGGCGCGCGAAGGCGTGGCGATCCTGGGCGCGAACGGGCTGGGACTCGCCCTGGCCGAGGAGCTGCGCACCGTGGGAACCCCGGTGGTCTTCATCGACTCCAATCCCCAGAACTGCCGTCGGGTCGAAGAGGCGGGCTTCACGGTGGTGTACGGCAACGCCCTCGAAGAGCGCACCCTGCAACGCGCCCGCTTCGAGGGCGTCAAGACGGCCATCGGTCTCACCGCCAACAAGACCGTCAACGCCGTCTTCGTCGATCGCGCGCGCGACCTCTTCCAGGTGCCCGACGGCCTGGTGGCGGTCGAGCGCGCCGACACCGGCTTCGCCAAGGAGCTGGTGGAGAACAAGCGGGCCCAGGTCGCGTTCGACGGACCCCACGACATGGGGCGGTGGGACGTGCGGGATCGGCGCGGCTCGGTTCGCATCGAGAAGCGGCAGTACCGGGCTCCCCGGGAGCAGCCGGCTCCCGCACGAACGGATTCGGACACCATCTCGATGATGGAGGAGAGCTTCGTGGTGCTGGCGATCCAGCGCGGCACCCGGATCTTCCCGATGTCGGGATCCGTCACGCCGCGGGACGGGGACGTCGCCACCGTCGCGATCCACACGGTCGACGAAGACGACGCCCGCGAGCGCCTCGCGGCCGTCGGCTGGCTTCCCGTCCAGGAGGGTGACGAGAAGAGCGAGAGCGACGAGAAGGACGAGGGCAGCGAGCCCCCCGCCGCTCAGGGGGTCGCCACGTAGCTCCGTTCTTCCAGGGTGCCGAGGGCGAAGTGCTGGTAGCCCCCGCGGAACAGGCCCCGGCAGCGAGTGGAGTGCTCCAGGGCCCGGCGTGAGGGGGTCCGCCGGACCTCCTGTCGGAAGCTGCCGTCTTCGAAGAGCCGGTAGTGGCCGAAGGCGCCCGGGTAGTCCTTCGGGTTCGCGACCTCGAGGAAGGGCAGGGTGCCCGTCGCGTCGTAGTGCCGGATGCGGTTGCGATGGGTGTGCCCGATCAGCATGCCCTTCACCCAGGGCGCCTCGGCGAGCAGCTCGAAGAGGGCGAGGGAGTCCTCGGGGTCCATGCCGATCGAGTTGGGGTAGCTGTCGCGGTGCTCGGGGGGAACCGGCTGGTGGTGGGAGAGGAGCAGGGTCGGGCGCCCTTCGGCGCCGGCTTCGTGGAGCGCGTCCGCCAGCCACTCGCGGCGCTCGGTCCCGAAGGCCCCGTCGTGTCGTCCGGGGATCACCGTGTCGATCAGGATCAGGCGCCATCCGGCCAGGTCGACCCAGCGCGGCACGGGCTCCGCGCCGAGGATCGCGTATCCGTCCACCTCACGGCCGTGGTTGACTTCGAGGTAGTCGTGGTTTCCGAGGAAGGGGTGGTGGGGTCTCTCGAAGGCCGCGAAGGTGCGTGCCGCGGTCTCGAACTGCTCCGGGAGGCCCCGGTCGGCGATGTCGCCCTTGATGACCGTGCAGTCGACCTCGAGGCGGTTGATCTCGGCGATGGCGTCGGCATTCATGAACTCCGCGTAGGGGAGATCGTAATCGGCGTCGCGGACCGCAGGGAAGCCCGGGGCCTCGTCGCCGTACTCGTGGTCCTCGGTGAGGGTTCCGCCGATCCGATCCTCTCCGAAGTGCAGGTCGTTCATCGTGGCGAAGGACGCCACCTGGGCACTGCCCGCCGGATCGTGGGTGCGGGCGCTGCCCGAGAAGTAGCGGTTCGCTTCGGCGCGCGCCCCGGCCGCCTCGATCTCGATCGAGTAGTCGGTCGCGGGGGTCAGGTCCTCGATGCGGACCAGGCGCGTGCCCCCTTCCTTGCTGACGGCGCGGAGCTGCCCGTTGAGCCGCACCTTCGCTTCGGCGTCGACCAGGCGATCGCCCTCGGAGACGCCGAACACCAGGGTGATGGAGCTCTCGGTGACGCCGAAGACCTTGGGGTGCGAGATCGTCCGGGAACTCTGCATGGCCCGAGTATAGGGGTCGAGCCGGGCTATCGTCCTCCGCATGCCCGGACCCTCCCCGGACCTGACACGCGTCGGCGTCTACGAGCGCGTCCTTCCCGTGTCCACCGCCCGCGTGTGGGAGAACGTGCGCGACTGGGAGCATCTTCCCTGGCTCCATGCGGGGAGCTTCGAGCACATCGCGCTCGAGGAGTCCGGTCGCTGGGGGTGGCGCGCGCGCATCGGCCTGGAGCGGGGCGACGAGATCCGGCTCGAGCTGGTGCTCGACGAAGACCGGCCCCGATACGTCTCGCGCACCCTGGAAGGCTCCGGGCAGGGAAGCGAGATCTGGACGGAGGTCGAGGCGCGCGGCGACGACGAGACCGGCGTTCGCGTCGAGTTCTTCGTTCCCGGCTCGCCTTCGGGCGCGGTCGCCGAGCAGATGGGTCGTGGCTACGTGGAGCTCTACCGGCAGCTGTGGGACGAGGACGAGGCCATGATGCGGACCCGCGCTCGCGCGCTGGCGTCGAAGTCCGCGTCCGCACCCGCGACCGCCGCGGATCGCGGAGCGGTGGTCTCCCTCGGGAGCATCGAGGAGCTGCGCGCTCGCCTGCCCTTCGACCTGCGCTTCGAGGGTCGTCCTTTCCGCGTCGTCGAAGAGCAGGGCCGTCTCCTCGCCTACTCGCTCGTGTGTCCCCACTGGCTGGGTCCGCTCGACGACGCGGCGATCGAGGACGGTCGCGTCCGCTGCCCCTGGCACGGTTACCGCTTCGACATCGGGTCCGGTCGGGAGTGCAGCGGTCGTCGCCTGCGCCTGGCACCGCCCCCCCGCGTGCAGGTCGATCCGGAGAACGGACAGGTCTGGCTGGATCGGGCTCCGTAGGAGAGCCCTCCTAGAGCTCGTCGGGGAATCGTCGCTCCAGCTCGTCGGCCCAGTGCTCGCGGCCGGTCTCGCGCAGGCGCTCGAGGTACTTCGGGAGCTGGCCGCGGGTGTGGAAGGGGCCGCCTTCGCGGAGAACCGTCTGCATGGGGTCTTCGGGCAGCCGGGAGCTCGCGGTCATCTCGGCGTGCCAGGCGTCGAGGCGGGCTCCGGCCTCCTGGACGATGTCAGGGCGGGCGGCGGACAGGTCCCGGGTCTCGTGGGGATCGTTCGCGAGGTCGAACAGCATCCACTCGGGGAAGGGGTGGAAGCCGTCGTGCCAGGTCCGGATGGCGATCCAGTCCTGCCAGCGGACGGCGCGTTGGCAGGTCCAGGCGGCCTGCGAGACCACCAGCTGCTCGCGTCCCTGCTCGTCGCCCGCGCGCAGGGCGGACGCGAAGCTCTCGCCGTCCCAGCTGCGCGGCACCCGTGTGCCCAGGAGCTCGAGGATCGTCGCGGCGACGTCGAACTGGTAGTGGAAGGCCCTGTCGACCCGGCCCTCGTTCTCGGCTCCGTTCTCCGTGCCCAGCTCCGGGCCCAGCCCCGGCCAGCGCAGGATCATCGGGATGCGTGTGGTCAGCTCGTCGGCGGTCTGGTGGTCGCCGTAGACGTTGAGCTCGCCGAGGGTCTCGCCGTGGTCGCCCGAGATCATGATGGCGGTCTCGTCGAAGACACCCAGGGCGTCGAGCTTCTCGAAGAGCTGTCCGGCGTGGGCGTCCGCGTACAGCACCCCGCAGTCGTAGCCGTCGATCATGGCGCGGACGGCGCTCATGTCCGGGCACTCGAGGGGCTGCCGGGGGAAGTAGCTCGCCATGGCGGGGTTCACCCCGAAGCCACCCATCTCGCGTGCGGAGTGCGGGCCGTATCCCTGCCAGTGCTCGGCCCGTACCTCGTCGGTGAGCCACTCCGGCAGGGGCTCGTCGCGAAAGGGATCGCCGAGGGACTCCGGCGTGCGATACGGCGTGTGCGGATCCCAGTAGTGGACGTGGAGGAACCAGTCCTCCTCGCGCCCGTGGCGCTCGAGCCAGTCGAGGGCGATGGCGTTCACCTCGTCGGCGTTCTCGAGCCCGCCCTTGCCGACGTCGTAGCTCTCCCGGAAGCCCGCCAGCCAGTGATAGGAGGAGTGACGCGTCGCGAAGGAGGAGACGGTGGCCGTGCGCATTCCCAGGTTGGCCATCCGCGTGGCCCAGCTCGCCACGCCCAGCGTGCTGCGGAATCCGCGCGGCTCGCCGTCCGGGGCGAGGTCGGCGGCGCTGCCGCCGTGGCCGATGGCTCCGTTGTGGATGCCGAAGCGCCCGGTGATGAGCGCCGAGCGACTCGGGAGGCAGGGCGAGTCCGAAGCGTGCACCCGCTCGAAGCGGATGCCCTCTTCGGCGATCCGGTCGATGTTCGGACTCGTCCGCCTCGTGTAGCCGTAGCAGCCGAGGTGGTCGGGCCGCTGGGTGTCGATGTCGATGTAGACGAGTCGCATGGCCGCCAGGGTATCGCCGCGTGGTACCCTCCGCCTTCGTGGCCGAGGCAGCGATCCCTCCCGAGCTCTTCAGCTTCCTGCGCGCGCTGAAGCGCAACAACGACCGCGACTGGTTCAACGCCAACAAGCAGCGCTACATCGACGAGGTGCGCGACCCGCTCTGTCGCTTCGTCGAGCTGGTGGGGCCGAAGCTGCGCGAGATCCATCCCGGCGTCATCGCCGACTCGCGCCCGAACGGCGGGTCGATGTTTCGCATCTACCGCGACACGCGCTTCTCGAAGGACAAGACCCCCTACAAGACGAGCGCCGCGCTCAGCTTTCCGATGGCCCCGAAGACGCAGCCGGCACCCGGCTTCTACCTCGGTCTCGAGCCCGGGCGCGCGACCGTCGCCTGCGGTCTCTACCATCCCCCGAACGACGTGCTGGGCCGGCTGCGCGCCGCCATCGCGGACGACCCCGGGGCCTGGAAGAAGGCGAGTCGCATCGGGCTCTTCGAGGACGACCCGAAGCTCGTCCGGCCGCCGCGCGGCTTCGACGCGGAGCACCCGGCCATCGAGGACCTGAAGCGCAAGAGCTTCACGGCGCGCACGGTGCTCGACGAGAAGGAGGCCTGCGCGAAGGACTTCCCGACACGCTTCGTGAAGATCTGCCGCCGCTACCGGCCCTTTGCCGTCTTCCTGTGCGAGGGCATCGGGCTGTAGGGTCGAGCCGGGGCTCGGTCCTGCGGGTCGCCGGGAGGGGGCCACAACCACCGCGGAGATTCGGCAACGTCGGTGTAGGATGGGGGCGAGGTCCCGCCCATGGCGCGCACGCCCCGAACCCCCGGCTCCCTTAGTCTCCGCGCCCCGACCGCGATCCTGCTGTCGCTGCTGCTGAGCTCGCCCGCCCTCGCCGAGAGCTTCTTCGTCACGAACACGGATCCCCAGGGCGTGGGCGGCGTCTTCGACGCACTCGCCGACGCGAACGAGAACGCCGGCCCCGACGAGATCGTCTTCGCCGTCGGCTCGGCGAC
>JANQSB010000456.1 GCA_028284295.1 Myxococcota bacterium
GTACGGGGGCACGCTCATGAGCGCCGCATCCTCTTCGGCGGCCCCCATGAACTCCACCGAGCCCAGGATGTAGGAGACGATGTGCTTGTGGCGCAGCACGGCGGCCTTGGGAGCGCCCGTGGTCCCGCTGGTGAACAGCAGGATCGCGATCTCCTCGGGATCCATCGGCCACTCGCCGGTCGCATCGTCGTCGTCGCCACCTGCCGTGACGTCCGCGAGCCACTCGTCGCGAACGACCACCTGGATCCCGTCGATCTTCGACAGGCTCGGCGCGCGTTCGGCGTCGGTGATGAGGAGCGCCGGCGCGATCTGCGACGCCAGTCGCTCCACCTCCTCGGCGGTCAGGCGGTAGTTCAACGGTGCGAAGGGACGGCCCGACCAGGCACTTCCGAAGAGCGCGATCGGAACCGCCAGGCTGCTCACGTCGAGCATGGCCACGCGCTCGACTCCGGCCGCCTCCACGCTGGCACGCGCGCGTCTGGCGGCCTGGAAGAGCTGTCCGTAGCTGAGCGAGCGGCCGGCGTTGGTGACCGCCGTGCGATCGCCGAAGCTCGACGACGCCATCTCCAGCAGCATCATCAGGTTCATCGTGGATCCCGGGGTGAGCAGACCGGACCCCGGTGGGTCGGCCTGCCGCACGGCGAGCCCGGAGGGCCCGCTCCGCTAGTCGGAGGACGGAAGGGGCTTGGCGCCCTTGACGGTCAGGAGGGTTCCCCCGAGCCCGAGCGAGCCCTTGCCCGGCTTGGTGCAGAGCAGCTCGATCGACTCACCCTCGTCGACGTAGCGCTTGCCCATCTGGGTGCCCTCGGCGGCATCTTCCGCGAGTGACTGTCCACCGGGCGCGTCGCTTCCCAGCTCCACCATCGGCGCCCCGCCACACTGGACGTCGGCGTCGCTCGCCGGCGCCTTCACGACCATCACTTCCGTATCGCAGACCGCGCTCTTGAGGCGGCTGCCGGCCTTGAGTTGAGCCATCTACCTGGGTCCTTCCTTCCACGCATCGGGGCGCCCGGAGCGGGTCGCCTGGTTTCGAGGGATGGGGACGATAGCCCGCCCGCCGTTCGGGTGGCAGGCCGCCGGCGGAGTGGGCGACGATGACGGTCGCGGGCCGAGCGGCCCGCGGAGCTCCCATGCGTCCCGCCTCCCTCCCCGCACCGACCGACTCTCCTCCGCTCTGCCTCCGCGGGCGGGGGGTGGCCACCTGCTATGCGGTTGCGCTGCTGGAGTCGCTCGGTTGGCGGGTCGAGCCACAGTCCGGCCCCGAGGACGCTCATCCGGACCACGCCTGGGCGGACTCGGGGGCCATGGCGCTGACGGGGACGACGGCGGGCCCCGCCCGGCTGGCGCCGGCTCCGGTCGCCAGCTGTGCCGACGGCGCGGTCCGGGCCCTGGAGGCGCTTGCCCGGGAGACGACGGGCACCTGGCCCGCGAAGCTCGACGGCGCGGCCCTGCTCGGCGAGCGGGCCGCGCTGGCGCGTCCGCCCCTGACCCGCCGCGGCAGCGAGTCGCCCGGCGGCAGCTGCCGCATGGTCCGCTGTGCGGACGGCTGGCTGGCCCTCAATCTCGCCCGCCCCGAAGACGAGGAGCTGCTGGCCGCCTGGCTGGA
>JANQSB010000460.1 GCA_028284295.1 Myxococcota bacterium
CAGCCCTCGCGTGCGGCCTCCCGTCGGGAAGGATCGGTGACGAAGATCCCTTCGGCGCAGCTGCGGGCTCGCGCGCGGTTCAGCAGCTCCTCGTAGCCGACCACGCTCGGGTCGAAGCGCACCTCCACGACCTCGCGCCCTTCCAGCCACCCCGCCCGCGTCGAGACGACGCCAGGCAGACCGCCGAGGCAGCCTTCGCCCTCCCAGAAGCAGTGCATCTCGAATACTGCCGTCTCGCTCCGGCGCGCGCGGGTCTCTTCCAGGGCGATGCGCAGGTAGTCGGGAACGGGTCGGCCCGCTCGCTCCAGCGTCTCCACCATGCGGGTCGCGATGCCGCCCGGCGACCACACGCCATCCGCGCGAGGAATCCAGTCGCGGCCGTCCGCGTCCACGAAGCGCACCACCGGGTTGTTCCACGCCGGCTCACCGAAGCGCTCGAGGACCGCGCGGTCCTTCCCGCCGGCGTTGTTGAGGATCGCGACCGGGACGAACTCGGTCTCGATCGCCTCGACGAGCAGGGGATGCGAGAGCACGGACTCTCCGAAGCCCACGCAGGTCGCGCAGCCCGGAACCTCCTGGAAGAGGAGGAACAAGGGGCGTTCCTGGGCCCGGGCCCGGCGCACGCCCTCGTCGAAGTCGCGGATCCAGCGCACGCTGCCGAGCTCCTTCGTGCCCGCCCCCGCACTCGCCGTGCATCCCGTGGCCAGGCCCAGGACCGTCAGGAGCAGGCTGCCCAGGCGGGCTCGGTTTCGCGGTCGAAGCACTTCGGGACCTCCTCGTGATGTCCTGTCCCTCGTACGCGAGAGGCCCGGCTTCCGTTACGGCCGGTGGCCGGAGCCGCCGTGGCACCGAAGAGGGGTTCAGCGCGCCGCCTCGTAGAGGCTCGTGTTCGGGTGGTGGAGCGACCAGGCGAACCAGTAGGCCTGCACGCCCGCGACGCGATGGAGCCTGCGTCCGTCGGCGGCGACGAGCGCGTCCTCGGTGAGCTTCCAGGTTCCGCCTTGCTCGTCGGAAAGCTCGCTCGCGTCGACGCCCACCGATACGAAGCGCTGACGGCCGGCCGCGTACGCGCGGACGGAGGCGCCGGCCCGGTAGCGCCGACGAATGCCCGTACGAACACTGCGTCCTTCGATCTCGACGACGGGTCGCGGCGCGACGAGGACCACATCGAGTCCTCCGACACGATCGTGAACCAGCCTGGCTCGCGTGAGCTTGCCGACCTCCCAGGCCCGGGCCTCGCCGTCGTGCTCGAGGCCGAAGACGCGCGTCTTGGGGGCGAGGCGCGGCGTGGGTGGAACGGGGAACATGGTCCCCGCGTCGGCGAAGTAGTCCGCGTAGGCGGCGCCAGGCTCGTAGCGGCGAGCGTGCCCCGTCTCCAGGGAGAGGACCCGGGTGCCGGGATGCCGCTTCCGCCAGTCGCGCCAGGTCGTGACCACGCTCGGCAGGACGCGCAGCCGGAACTCCGCTGCGTCGACGAGCGGCCCGATGACGGGCCGGCCGGTCAGCTGGTCCCACAGTGTGTTCGTCTGGCGGTCGACCATCAGCTTGTTGCTTCGCATCAGCAGGCCCGACGAGCCGAAGTCGTAGCTCTGCCCGTCCGGTCCTCGCCCGTCGTAGGCGATTCCGGAGCCGCACAGTGTGCAGTAGGCGAGCGAGACGGGGATTCCCCCGATCCGATCGTTCGCCATTTCGTGCCAGTCCAGGATGCGGAGCGGATAGGCGCGCGCGTCCTCGCCCACTGCGATCCCGAAGACGGCATCGTCGGGGCGGAGGTAGGTCGCCCGATCGGCGGCGATCATCGCAGGTTCGTCGAGGGCCGGGATGCCTTCGTAGGGGACTCCGCCCCAGACGACCTCTTCCACCCGGACGCGGGAGGGGACGCCGTTGGCGAGGAGGGCCCCGAAACGCGAGTCGATGCGGGAGAGCAGCTGGCCCTTCCAGCCCGTGAAGCCCGGGGGTGGAACCAGGTCGCTCTCCGCGTACCAGCTCACCCACGCCGACCAGGAGTCGCCGAGCGGCTGACCGCTCGAGGACTCGAGGGTCTCCGCGATCCGACGCCGGTCGAGGGTCGCCACGATTCCCAGCGAGTCGGCTCGCAGCAGCTCGATCAAGGGTGCCGTGAAGCGCTCGTCCCCGGACGCTTGCACCTCCCGAAGTGCGCGGCGGGCTGGAGCCGCGTCGCGACTCTTCAACGCGGACAGCAGCTCGCGCGCGCGGGTGTCCGGCAACCTCTCCGCCGTCGCAATCGACGCGATCGCAGCCAGGGGGAGGATCGCGGCCGCGCGTGTGAGCGAGGCCCGGAGCCTGTGGGAGGATCTGGGCATGCGACCTGATACGGAACAGGATCCGGGCGGTTACGGCCCGTCGCCCGCGCGCAGCCGCTCGAGCGCCCCCGCCATCTGATCCCGCACGCGGGCGGCCAGGGCCTCGGGCGCCTCCCCAGCGGCAGGTGCGACGGTCGGGAGGACCTCGACGTGGACCCGGTGCCGCCCTTCCACCACCCAGGCCCCCTTCGCCCAGGCCCTGCCCGTACCCGAGAGCACGACGGGCACGACGGGCACGCCGCCCTCGATGGCGGCCCGGAAGGCCCCCCGTCGGAAGTCCGCCAGGCCTTCCCCCGGCTCCGGGATGCGCCCTTCCGGGAAGATGGCGACGGGCGTGCCCTCGCGAAGCGACTGCGCGATCCGTCCCATCGCGAGCTCACGACTCTCCGCCCGGGATCCGTCCATGGCGATGTGCTCCCCCCAGGCGAAGAGTCGGCCGACCACCGGGATCCCGGTCACCCATTCCGCGGACAGGAAGCGGGCGGGGCTCCCCAGCAGGAAGAGGCACAGGATGTCGAGGCCCGATTCGTGATTGGCGACGATCACGCACGCGCCGGGCGGAAGGGTGTTACGACCGCGGACCTCGAAGTCGTACAGTGGTGACCAGCGTGCGTAGAGGGACATCCAACGCGCCACCCCGCGGCGAAGCCCATCGCGACCGCCGCCGGCCGGCGCCACGCGGGCCCAGGTGGCGGCGACGGGAACGAGCGGAAGCAGGATGACGACGAAGAGAAGCCACGCCCATGCGGAGCGGATCCGGGAGGCCAGGCGACTGGGCGTGGGTCTGGGCCTGGGTCTGGGCGTGGGTCTGGGCATGAGACTAGGCATGACTCTCGCGCTCGCGTGGGCCCCGGCGGGCATCGCGGTCGGCCAGGAGCCGGCCGACCGGGAGCCCGGGGACTGGCAGCGCCACCACGTGGAAGGCGACGTCGCCGCGACCCCGGAGGCGGTATGCAGCACGCTGTCGGATCTCGAAGCCTTCCCGCGCTGGTTCCCGGGCATTCGCGAGTGGCGTCTGCTCGACCCGGAGCGGCGCGACCCGCGCGAGGGCCCCGTCCCCGTGTATGGACGCCAGCACGGCTTCGGGCCGGTCCGCGACCGTGACTACGTGGTCCACTACCACCTCCGATCCGGCGCCGACGGCGCATGTTCGCTCGAAGCGCGCGCGCTCGCCGAAGCAGGGCCCGCGCCCGACACGGACGCGGTCCGCATCGACTCCATGCGGACCGTCTGGTCCGTCCGGGTGCACGAGTCGTACGGCTCGCATGCCCGGGTCGGATACACCGTTCACATCGCTCCGGGATGGATTCCAGAGTGGGCCACCCCCGAACGACTCCAGGTCGCGCCCGAGCTCCTGATCGAGCGGCTCGCGGCAGAGGTCCGGAGGCGCGACGGAAGATGAGAACCCGGCTCGTTGCCCTTCTTCTCGGGCTGCTCGTCGCGTCGGGCTGCAGCTCCGTGCCGGTGCCGAGCCAGGACGCCCCGGCCCTTCCCGACCACTCCGACCTCGATGCCTTCCTCGCGCGCCACGTCGACGACCTGGGCCGCGTCGACTACGCGGCGGCGGGAAGCGACCGCGCCGGGCTCGACCGCTTCGTGGTCGCCGCCGCGTCCGCGAGCCCGGACAGTCACCCCGAGGCGTTCGGTACCGACGACGATCGTCTCGCCTACTGGATCAACAGCTACAACGCCTGGGTGATCGCGATGGTGCTTCGCGACTACCCCATCGACAGCGTGCTGGACGCCCCGAACCCGGTGGCCTGGATCGACAGACGCGCGGGCTTCTTCTTCCTGCGACGCGTCCTGCTGGGCGGCGACCGCATGTCGCTCTATACGCTCGAGAACGGGGTCGTTCGGGCTCGCTTCGACGAGCCACGCATCCACTTCGCGCTGAACTGTGCCTCGAGGGGCTGCCCGCGCCTTCCCCCCGAGGCGTTCACCGGTCCGCGGCTCCGCCTCCAGCTGGCCCGCGAGACGGCTCGCTTCCTGGCGGAAGAGCGCAACGTGTCGGTCGACTCCGAGTCCCGGGTCGTGCGGCTCTCCATGATCTTCCGCTGGTACGAGAGCGACTTCACGGGATGGATGGAGCGCCACCGACCGGATGCCCAGGCCACGCTGCTCGCCTGGATCGTCGACCAGGCCCCGGCGGAGGTCGCGGAGCGCGTCGCCGCGTGCGTGGGATGCGACGTGGAGTTCGTCCCCTACGACTGGTCGCTCAACGACCTTCCTGGCAGGGCTGTCGCCTGTGCGACCGGCGGCGGACTCCGACCGTCTCGCGTTCGCTCCGACAGAACGCGAGAATGTCCAGGTATCGCCCCACCCCGCGAACCGGCCGGCTGAGGGGTCGGCCCCGGAGGCGACGAGCCCCGCGTGGTCCAGGATCTTCTCACAAGCCTAGGCGCGGTCGGACTCTTCCTTCTGGGCATGCTGGTGCTGACCGACGGGCTGCGAGCGCTGGCCGGCACGGCCCTCGACCGGGCCCTGGTGCGCTTCACGCGAAGCCCCGGCACGGGTGCGGCCGTGGGCGCCCTGGCCACGGCGGTGGTGCAGTCGTCCAGCGCGACCACCGTGGCGGCCGTCGGCTTCGCCAGTGCCGGGATCCTGCGCTTCTCGCAGGCGCTGGGAATCGTCTTCGGAGCCAACCTCGGTACCACCGTCACGGGCTGGCTGGTGGTGCTGCTCGGCTTCAAGCTGAAGATCGGCCTGCTCGCTCTCCCCCTCGTCCTGGTGGGGACCCTGCTTCGCCTGTTCGCGAGCCGCCGAACGGCCGACCTCGGCTACGCGCTCGCGGGCTTCGGGCTCGTGTTCGTGGGCATCGACATGCTCCAGCAGGGAATGAGCGGGCTGGCCGGGGCCGTGGAGCCCGGGAGCATTCCGGGGGTGGGGCTCGGCAACCGGCTGTTGCTCGTCGGTGTCGGGGCCGGCCTCACCGTGTTGACGCAGTCCTCGAGCGCGGGGGTCGCCATGGCGGTCGCCGCAGTCAGCGCCGGAGCGATCGGCTTCGGCCAGGCGGGCGCCCTCGTGATCGGGATGGACGTCGGCACCACGGCGACCGCCGCACTCGCCACGATCGGCGGCTCGACTGCGGCGCGCCGCACGGGAACCGCGCACGTCGTCTACAACCTGCTCACCGCGTGCTTCGCCTTCTTCCTGCTCGACGCCTTCGTGTGGGCCATGGAGGCGGCTTCGCCCGGCTGGCTGGCTCGCGAGCCCGAGCTGGGCCTCGTCGCCTTCCACTCCCTCTTCAACGGGCTGGGGGTGGTGGCCGTGCTCCCGGTGGCCGGGCGCTTCGCCAGCTTGATCGAGCGGATGGTGCCCGCCCGGGCGGACCCCTTCTCGCGCCGACTCGATCGCGGTCTTCTCGGCTCGCCCGAGGTGGCGCTCGCAGCGGCGCGGCCCGCCATCGAGCACGTGGTCGCGCAGGCGTTCCTGCTGGTGGCGGACGAGCTGGAGGGGCGGCGTCCCGACCGCTCGGAACGCGTGGCGTTGCTGGCGCACGCGACCGGAGACCTGCGGCGCTACCTGGAGGAGCTGCAGACGGTCGAAGGCGGTGCCGGGCGTGAACGCCACCTGCGTCTGTTGCACGCCGTCGATCATCTCGAGCGTCTGCTGGTGCGCACCCGGCGCCTCGACGCTTCGACCGAGAGCTGGCGCCACCCGCTCCTCTCGGAGGACGCACGCGGACTGGCGGGCGAGCTGCGCGCCGCGGCAGCCGGCCTGGGCACCGGCGGCGCGCCAGCTCCCGAGGACGCGCTCCGCGGGCACTGGCAGGCGCTCGAGGCGGCGCGGGAGGACACGCGACGGCAGCTGGTCGAGGAGGCGGCCGGGGCCAGGACCGCCGGCCTCGAGCTCGACCCGCTGGACCAGGCGCGCTGGCTCCGCCGGGCCGCCTACCACGCCTGGCGGATCGTCCACCACCTCGAGGGCGAGACCGGAGCTCCCGCCCAGGATCTGGAGCACGCGCTCGACGTCGCCGAGCCCGATTGAAGGCGCCCGACGGCCTGGCCGTTCTGCGGGACGCTCACTTGCGTGTCGTGCGTTCGCCGCGTCGCGCCAGTCCCGCCAGCGTCATCAGGGTGACCGCGGCCACGGCACTCGCCCCGGGCTCGGGCACGCGCATCACGTCCAGTCCGGCCATGGTGTTGATCAGACCACTGCGCGAGATCAGCCGCTGTTCGATGGCCGAGGGCGTGGCGCCGCCGTCGGAGAAGAGCTCGTGGAGGACCAGGTTGTGCGGGTTGAAGCGGCCACCCGTCAGGATGTTCATGTCCGGGTCGAGGGCCATGTCGAAGGCGCCCACCAGCAGGCCGTCCATGTCGACGGTGGTGATGACGCCGGTGTCGCGGTCCACCTGGTGCAGGTCCTGATTGTCCGCGATGAAGAGGGCGCCGGCGAAGGGGCCTTCCGGCACGAAGACGATGTCCCCGGGCTGGGCGAGCGGCTGTCCGGAAGCGATCTGCTCCACTCCGGCCACGCCGTCGGGATCCCACCGGAGCAGCTTGTCGGTGTTGACACCGATGCCGCTGATGCTCGAGACGACCCACAGGACGCCTTCGTCGTCGACGGCGACGCCTTTCGCGCCGGCGAGCAGCGGGTCGGAGATCTCCTCGGTCACCGCGAGCGTCTGGGCGTCGACCCGGTACACCCGTCCCTCGCGGTCGACGTCGTTGCGGTTGCCGTCCTGCTCGTCGACGATCCAGGCGTTGCCATCGGCGTCCAGCGCCACGTCCTGCAGGAGGGTGTCGAAGTTGTCCGGATCGCCGGTCGACATCCCCAGCAGCCGCTGCTGACCCGTCCCCAGGTCCACCAGCAGGATCGCGGCCGTGCTCGTGCACACGAAGGCGGTGCGCTCGTCCCGGATGGCCACGCCGGTGGTCTTGTCGAGGTAGCCCTGGCTGCTGATGACCGTCTGCGAGCCCGTCTCGGGAACTACCCGGACCAGGCGCTTCAGGTTCAGCGGGGCGACCACGATCTCGCGGAACGCGGGCAGTCGTCGCATGAGGGCGATGCCCGTCACGTTGCCGAGGGGGTCGACGTCGGGAAGGAATCCGCCCCCGTTCCGGAAGACCGTCACCACGTCACCGGTGCTGCCGTCGGCTCCCGGATCGGCGAGCGCGTAGTTGCTGCTGTCGTCGATGTCGATCGCCGTGGGGGTCACGGGCAGATCGTCGTCGGGGACGATCTCCTGGTTGGCGAGCTTGTCGCCCGGGTCGTAGGCGTCGGGGTCGATGCGGATGACCCGCGAGGCGTCGAGCAGCACCACGTGACCCTCGGGGTCCAGGGTCAGGCCCGTGGGCGCGGCCAGCTCGCCATCTGCCGCCACCACGTCGAAGGCGCCACCGCCGGGCGGGATGCGCACGACCTGCAAGGGCGAGCTCCCGGCCGCGTAGACGGCACCGTCCGCCGCCACGGTCACGGCGGCCGCCCCGCCCAGGGCCGCGATCTCGGTCTGTCCACCGCTCGCGCGGTCCACGCGGAAGATGGCACCGGCGCCCGTGTCCGCGACCACGACGTTTCCGTTGTCTTCCACTTCGAGGTCCACCGGGTCCTGCAGCAGTCCACCGCTGCTCACCGGCAGGACGGACCCGTCGGGAGTGACGGCGAAGATCGCGCCCGTCGATCCCGCGCCGGCGTCGACGTCGGAGACGAGCACGTGCTCGTTGCGCGGGTCCACGGCCACGCCCGTCGGCGAGACGAGGGGAGCACCCGAAGTCAGCGGTGTCAGCACGTTCGGCCCCGGGTTCCAGACGCTGACGGTGACCGTGTCCGGGTTCGTCAGCACGAAGTCCGGGCGCAGGGTCCAGCCGATCTGAGGGGGGACGATCGAGATGCCGCGAGGGTCCGAGATGAAGTCGCCGTCGGCCACGATCGCTTCGTCGGTCGTTCCGGGCGTGTATCGGATCACGGCGCCATTGCCGCCCAGGGCGCCCGAGTCGGTGATCAGGATGCTGTCGGCGTTCTCGCGGATCACGCCGAAGGGCGTCGTGATGTTGCCGCTCTCCGCCACGATGGTCTGGTTGGCGTCGGGGAACGCCGGGTTGTAGGCGAGCGGGTTGAGCTCGATGAGTCGGCCGCCGACGTTCTCTGCCACGTAGTAGAGGCTGTTGATGGGGCCGCCGATGCCCGTCGGCGCCTGGAAGCTGCCGGCGGCACCGACGGTGCTCGGGTTGCCCGGGTCGTTCAGGTCGTACTGCTCGACGGCGATGCCCGAGGTCCGGGTCACGTAGTAGGTGGAGACTCCGGAGGCCACGAGCCCCGTTGCAGCTCCCGCCGTGTCCAATATCTCCTGGGCGCCGGTGAAGAGGTTCACCCGGATCAGCCTTCCGGGCACGCTGTCCGCGACCAACAGGGTGTTGCGAGACGACTCGACGAGCAGCGTGTTCGGCTGGACGAGCTGGTCTCCAGTGGCGATGGGCGTGACGGCTCCGGTCTCCGGCACCACCCGGAAGATGGCAGCGGGCGTTCCGGCCCCGTCGCCGTGGTCGCTCACGTAGATCACGCGACGGGCGACGTCGAAGGTGATCCCGGTCAAGGCCTCGAAGGGAGCACCGCTCGCGATCTCGGTCTGCTCTCCGGTGACGGGATCGATCCCGACCACCGTGTTCGTACCGCGGTCGGCCACCAGGATGTCGCCGACCTCGATCGCGGGCTCCTCGCCCGCGTCCGCGCCGCCTGCGAGGAAGACCACGAGCAGCGCGAGCCAGATCCCGGGGCGGACTCGTCCGCCGGGTCGTCCGGACTTCGGCGGGGAGAGCCGGGGCGCGATCGACTTCTGCATGAGGGCCTCGGGGTTCGGGGTCGGCTCGAATTCGCTTCGCGGACCTTTCAGTCTAGCCCCGGGACGACGCGCGCGTCGTCACGCTTCCGTGAGGAGACGCCGCGAACCGTCGCGCGCCGCCGGGCGATCCAGGCGCCGGTGCAGAGCAGCACTCCCGGCAGGAGGGGGGAGTGCGCGGTCGGGACCGCCTGGGCGGCGAGGAAGCCGATCTCGCTCGGCGCGAGCGCCCGGTCGTAGATCGCGAGCTCGTCGATGAACCCCTCGATCGCGTCGCAGGTGCCGGAGGTCCCGATGCGAAGGTCTCCGGGGTTCGCCTGGTCCATCGGGACGTTCACGCCGGAGGCCACCAGCGATCCGTTCTCGTAGTAGCGGAATTCGCCGGTCGCGTCGTGGCTGATGGCGACGTGCGCGAAGGTCGTTCCGTTCAACGCGCTCGGGTGGGTCTCGCGGAAGGCATTGCCCGTGCGGATCTCGATCACCCCCGGCTCGAAGCCGAGCTGGTAGTTGATGTCGGTGTTTCCCGTGCACCCGCTGCGCTTGCCGAGCACGTGCGTGGGAGTGTTGCTCGTGGGCCTCGCCCAGAACGAGATCGTGAACTCGGCGCCGAGGCCGCTGTACGAGAAGTCGCCCGAGTTCGCGATGGACACGTAGCCGCCCCCGACCACCTGGAGCGAGCCGCCGTTGTCGGGGACCGGCGCGGTCTCGACCGCGTTGATCGAAGCGGAGCCGACCAGGGTGCCGTCGTGGTCCCCGAACGCGTCCTGTGCATCGGTGTCGAAGGGCCAGTACGCGATCGGCGGTGGATGGAGCTGTCTCCCGGCCCACGACTCCTGCGCCCCGAACGAGAGCACGACGATCATCACCAGCCACGAGGGGAGACACCGCATCGATCCGACTCCGCTGTCGACAAGCACCATGTAGTGTAGCCCGGGAGAGCCTCTGCGCGGGCGGGATCTCGAGAAGATCTTTCCGCTCGCGCGGTGATTCGTTACACCCGTCTTCGGCAAGGGGAGGCCGTGATCGTCCGCTACGTCTACTCCGCCTGCGTGGTGATCGAGACCCCCGATCTGCGGATCTGCTGCGATCCCTGGTTCAACCGGGCCTACGAGGGCTCGTGGGGGCAGTATCCGCCGCTTCCCGGCGACCCGGTGGAGATCATCGGAGAGGTCGACTGGATCTGGGTCTCGCACATCCATCCCGACCACTACGATCCGCGCTTCCTGGAGAGCTATCGCGGCCGCTACCCCGACACGCGGCTCGTCATCGGTGCCACCGAGCCGCCCTACCTCGAGCGGAAGATGCGGATCGACGGCTTCGCGCCCGTCGTCGTCGATCGACGGGTCGTCGGCGCGACCGAGGTCCAGATCACCCGCAACCACGGCTACGAGGACGACAACGTGGACACGGCGCTCGCCGTGAGGTGGAACGGGCTCAGCGTCGTGAACCTGAACGACAATCCGATCGATCGAACGCAGGTCGAGGCCATCCGGTCCTTCTGCGGCGATCGGCCGGACGTGGCCCTGCTTCCCTACGCGGGGGCGGGTCCCTACCCGCAGACCTACCACTTCGATTCCGAGGCGGAGCTCCACGAGGCCGCGGAGCGCAAGAGGACCCAGTTCCTGGATGTCTTCACGGAGTATCTCGAGGCCCTCGACCCCCGTGTCGCCATGCCCTTCGCCGGGAAGTACTGGCTGGTGGGGCCCCTCGCTGCGCTGAACGCCCGCCGTGGAGTGCCCGATGCCGTCGAGGTGGCAAAGCGGCATCCGGATCGCGTGGTCGTCCTGTCCGACGGCGGGGGCGCCACCCTCGACGTGCAGACCGGAAAGGCCTCCGCCGAGAGGACCGAGGCGTACGACCCCGAAGCGGTGGAGAGCGCGCTCGCCGATCTCCCCTTCGACGGTTACGACTACGAGAAGGAGATCCGCCCTCTCGCGGGCCGGCCGCTACCCATCGCTCCGCTCCTCGAGGCGGCCCGCGTGCGCGCGCTCGAGACCCACAGGCTCGAGGACAGCTACTGGTTCTGCGTTCGCAGCTCCGGCAGCGACGCCTACTGGGTCTTCGACATGTCCGGCAAGGGACGGGTCGAGCGGCGGGAGGACGTCTCGGATCTGCTGCCCCGCTTCGAGCACGTCCTGGACGAGCGCCACCTCTTCGGACTGCTCACGCGCATCTACCACTGGAACAACGCAGAGATCGGTTCACACTGCCGTTCGAGGCGAGTACCGAACGAGTACCGGCCCGAGGTGCACGTCTTCCTGAACCATCTCCACGTCTAGGGACTGGCGATACCCGCGATGCTGCGGACTGCCGACCAGGCCCACATCCGGGCCCGGTCCGTGGGCGTGGGTCGCAAGCGGGCGCCCTTGAAGCGGCCGGACGAGATGCCCTGCGCCTCGAAGTGTCGGTGGCGCACGCCGAAGGTCGCCTGGTGGTAGCCGTACATGAGTGCCCCCTCCCGATCGAGAGGCGGCAGCGTGGGGTCTTCGATCCACGACATCAGCTCGGAGAAGCGGTTGGCACTGTAGGTGGACCCGAGGTCCGTATAGAAGCAGCGGCCCGCCTGGACTGCGGGCTTTCCCCAGTAGGCGGCCTCGATTCCGACCGTCGACGTCGTCGTGATCACCTTCTCGGAGGCCCGAAGCAGTGCGTAGCTGCACACCTCCGAGTCCGGGGGAAGGCAGGTGACGTGTGCGCCGCTGATCCCGAGCAGC
This sequence comes from Myxococcota bacterium, assembly GCA_028284295.1. Lineage (GTDB taxonomy): Bacteria > Myxococcota_A > UBA9160 > UBA9160 > UBA4427 > JAJDAN01. The sequence goes on from JANQSB010000460.1 coordinate 11,814, forward strand.
CTCCGTTGGCTCGGTCCTCCTGCCCCGCTCAGGTTCGGGTGCATGCGAATCCACAGGTGAAGATCCTTCTCCCGCCCCGCCAGGGCGTCTGCGATCTGGACGACGCCCTCGCTGGGGCGTGCGAAGAGGGGGTTCCGCCACTCGTCCGAGATCGACGCATGCTCGAAGTCCGACGAGCAGAAGAGCGTGAGATTGCGCCGGTCCTCTCGCCAACCTTCGGGCAGCCGGCCCCGGGTCTGTCGATCCGTGAACGAGTAGTTGTTCTCGACCGCGCCCTCTGCACGCTCCCGGAACCAGCGATCCGCGATCTCGATCTTCTGCTCGCGCGGGACCGAAGGATCGGCCCAGGCCGCTCGGATGTCCCTCTGATTGCTCGCGATGCTGTGTGGCAGGGCGTTGCGGTGAAGTCCGTAGTGGTCGAAGTCGCAGCCCCGCTCGTGGGTGAAGCACTCGATGTCGCGCTCACGACAGGCCCGGAAGGCGGCGCGCAACGACGCCATCCGACCGTTGAACACGTAGGCGCGGTCCGTGGGCTCCTCCTCGAGATAGCGCCGCAAGGCGAGGTAGACGCCTGCCGAGGCGCGGAGGTATCGCCCCAGGCTCTCCTCGTGCTCGCTCCAATCGAGCTCCGGTTCGCGCAGTCGCCCCATCAGCGAAGACGCGGCGGCCATCCCCAGGTCGAAGCCGTCGAGTCGATAGGCCTGGAGCTCTTCCGTCGAGTCGAAGCGGGTTTGCAGGCCCCGGATGCGTTCGCGCGCGGAGTCGTCGAGGTAGTCGGAGATCCGGCGCTGCCGCGGCCGGCGGGAGAGGCGGCGGATGCCCTGCCTGCGTCGTCCGATGCACTCGATGCAGCGGTCCCGTTTGTGCTGCGGATTCGTCTCGCAGATCTCGAGCTCGCCCTCGCAGACCAGCAAGGTGAGCTCGTCGCCCGCCGCCAGGTGGTTCTCGGCGATCTCGAGATCGGTCTCCAGGTGCGGCGTCCAGCGACCGTAGGGAGCGAACACCAGTACCTTCATTTCGCTCTCCTGCGAAGCGGGGTGCGGTCGCAATACAGGTACCGCCTCGGCTCGTCGGGCACCACGCAGGGGGTGAAGCGCGGTGAGGGACGACCCCTGGCCCGGCAGCATGGCCTGGCGCTCGCGGTTGCACCGTGCGTTTCCATCGCCGATGCTTCCTCTATTGCGCGGTCCTGACTTCGTTGATTCCCGGCAAGGCTCTGCTCGCTGGACCCTCTGGCTGACGCTCCTCCTCGCCGCGGCCTGGACACTCGCCTGTAGCGAGGACAGCGATCCCGCCCGTGAGCCGGTCGCCCTCTCGGGCGCGGCCGCCTCGACCGAAGCCCCCACGGACACGGATGAGGTGGTGTTCTTCGGCTCGACGGGCGCTGTCGGCTCCGCTGCAGCGAACGATCCTGCAGGCGCTGCCCCTTCGCGTCGAGCCGTTCGCCTCGTACCGCGCGAGGCCGTCCCCCCGCCGGCGCCGGAGCCCCAGCAGCCGGCCCTCGACTCGGACCAGGCCGTCGCGCTCGATGCGGATCGCGAGGCCCGGGCGAACGAGGCGATCAGAGAAGCCGCGAAGTCGGAGTCGGGGGCTGACGCGGATCCGAGCGGGCCGCTGCGGGTGGACTCCGACGCGTACGCACTGTCTCGAGAATGACGAGAGGTGGATCATGTTCCAGTTCCATGACACACGGCAGCAACGGGATCCGGTAGAGGGCGCGGAGCGTCGATCCGCTGCCACGGGCGCACGGGCGAGGCGGTCGATGGGGCCGACCTTGCTCATCGCGCTCGTCGGGCTCCTGCTGCCTGGCGGGGCCCAGGCCGACCAGCAGATCCCGGACGATCTGATCGTGGCCGGAAGCCAGTGCATCGGAGTCGACTGCAACAACGGCGAGAGCTTCGGCTTCGACACGCTCCGGCTCAAGGAGAACAACCTGCGGATCCGCTTCCTGGATACGAGCGTCAGCGCCTCGTTCCCGCGGAACGACTGGATGATCGTCGTCAACGACAGCTCCAACGGCGGTCGCAACCGCTTCTCGGTGGAAGACGTCGATGGCGGCGCGACTCCGTTCACGATCCTCGCCGGTGCTCCGGAGAACCAGCTGCACGTCTCGCAGCAGGGAATCGGCGTCGGTACGGATTCTCCGGGTCGCCCGGTTCATGTCGTCGTCGGCGACACGCCCGCTCTTCGGCTGGATCAATCCGCGGCGGGGGGCTGGCCCGCGCAACAGTGGGACGTCGGGGGAAACGAGCTCTTCTTCTTCGTTCGCGATGGAAACGCCAACACGACCCCGCTTCGGGTCCTGCCGGGCAGCGACGACGGCACGCTCGTGATCGGTCCGGGCGGTGAGGTGACGGTCTCGAACCGGCTCATCGAAGGGTCGAGTCGATCGATCAAGAAGGGCTTCGAGACGGTCCAGCCCCAGGAGGCCCTGGAGAAGCTGAGCCGTCTCGAGGTGACTCGTTGGCAGTATCGAGGCGATGCCTCGGGTGCCCGGCACATCGGGCCGATGGCGGAGGACTTCCATCGGGAGTTCGGATTGGGGAAGGGGTCCAGCCACATCGCGCCTGCGGACGTCGCTGGCGTCGCCGTCCTGTCGGTCCAGGCGCTGCGCAGCCGGGTCGTCGAACAGGCTGCGGAGATCGAGCGCCTGCGGGGCGAGAGCGAAGAGCTGGCCGCGCGGCTCGCTCGCCTCGAGGCCCTGATGGCCGAGCGCCCGGCCAACTAGCCTCGTGAACGCGCGCTCGAGCGTCGCGGCAGTCGCCGGCCTGATCGCCTTCTCCTGGGCGGTCGCTGCCGGTGCCGGTGGAGCGGTTCCCGGCTTCTCGAAGAGCTTCGAGCCTTCGACGATCGGCCCGGGGAGCACCGCCACGCTCGTCTACGTCATCGACGGGTCCGCGATCCCGTCGCCGGTGACCGCGTTGGCCTTCACGGAGTCTCTTCCCGCCGGTCTGGTGATCGCGTCGCCTTCGCGGCTGGCGACGACCTGCCTGGACGCGACCGTGACCGGATCTCCGGGCGCCTCGACGGTCTCGCTGTCCGGGGGACGGCTGTCGGTCGCTTCGCTGTGTCTCGTCACGGTGGACGTGACGGCTGCGGCAGCCGACACCTACGAGAGCCTCTCGGGTGATCTGACCTCGAGCGCGGGCAACAGCGGCGCCGCGTCGGCAACACTGACGGTGGACGCGAATCTTCCCGGCTTCCGGGCGGCGTTCGCGCCCTCGACGGTGGCTCCCGGTGCACAGAGCACCGTGAGCTTCGAGATCGACAACACCGCCAACACGAACGCCATCTCGACCCTGTCGTTCGGTGCGAACCTTCCCGCCGGGCTCGTGGTCGCTTCACCGGCCAACGCCTTCACGGACTGCGGCGCGCCCACCCTGCCCGCGAGCGTGACCGCCGATCCGGGAAGCCGCGAGCTCGGTCTCTTCGCGAACGGGTTCCTCCCCAGCTTCCCGGCCCTCCTCGCCGGAGAGCTGTGCGTGGTGTCGGTGGACGTCGAATCCAGCATGTCCGGCAGCTTCGAGCTGGTCTCCTCCGATCTCCTGGCCGGCGGCCTGTCCGCGGGAAACACCGTCACGAGCCTGGAGGTCGAACGCACGGAGCTGCAGAAGCTCTTCGTCGACGATCCGGTCCTGCCGGGCGAGACCATCGAGCTGCAGTACACGCTCACCAACCTGGATCGATTCGACGCCGCCACCTCGATCGCCTTCAGCGACGACCTGGACGCCGCGCTCGCGGGCCTGGCGGTCACCGGCGCTCTTCCCCCCGCGCCCTGCGGTGCCGGTTCTGTCGTATCCGGAGGAAGTACGGTTGCCTTCGTGGGTGGCTCGCTGGGCCCCGGCGAGTCGTGCACCTTCGCGCTGACCCTCACGGTGCCGCCGAGCGCCGCGCCGGGCAACTACAGCAGCACGAGCAGCGCGGCCACGCTCGTGAAGGGCGGAGAGGCAGAGCTCTGGGATGCGGCGATCGATCACCTGCGGGTTGCCGACAACCCCTTCGCCTTCACGAAGACCTTCCTCGACGATCCCATCGGCGCGGGGAGCACGACGAGCGTCCGCTACTCGATCACGAACCTGAGCTCGACCCTGGCGGCGAGCGAGATCAGCTTCAGTGACGAGTTCGCTCCTCCCTTCGGCTTCCCCGTCTCGTACGATCCGTTTCCGACGAATCCCTGCGGTGCGGGCTCGCTGCTCGGGCAGGTCCAGACGGGGACGGCAAACGACGAGTTCGGTATCCAGCTCTCCGGAGGATCGCTGGCCGCCGACGCAGTCTGCGAGTTCGAGGTGACCTTTCGGGTCCCCGTGGACTTCGCGGCCGGGATCTTCGAGCTCGAGACGAGCCCGCTCACGGCAACCGTCGACGGAAGCGCCGTCCTGGGCAGGAGCGCCGCTGCGGTCGCTGCGGTCGTCGCTGCGCCGCTCGTCTTCACGGCGGAGTTCATCGACGATCCCGCCGAGTCTCCCGACACGGCCACCCTGCAGTTCGTTCTGGTGAACGAGAGCGAAGCCAGCGATTCGATCACGGAGCTCGCCTTCACCGACGACCTCACGCTGACGCTGGCCGGCTTGAGCGTCGCGAGCCTGGCGCCTGACGGCTTCTGCGGTTCGGGCTCCCAGATGACCGGGACGACCACGCTCGCGGTCAGTGGAGTGGAGCTCGCGGCCGGCGAGTCGTGCGTGTTCGAGGTCGAGCTGAGCCTGCCCGCGGGCGCGACACCCGGGTCGTACACGAACCAGACCAGCGACGTGTCCGCCAACGTCAACGGCTTCGCGGTGAACGCCCCGCCCGCGGAAGCCGAGCTGATGATCACCGGGCTCGCGTTCTCGATGGAGTTCGTCGACGATCCGGTCGTCCCGGGGGACACGGTGACGCTCCAGTACACGATCGAGAACCTGACCTCGAGCAGTCCCGCGACCGCGATCTTCTTCACCCACAGCCTCAGCGAGACCCTGAGCCAGCTCGTCGTGACGGGGTCGCTTCCGACGAACCCCTGCGGCGCCGGGTCGACTCTCGGCACCTCCGGGCCCGCGTTCCTGTTCCTCCAGGGCGGCAACCTCGTGCCCGGCGCGACCTGCAGCTTCAGCGCCACCCTCGAGGTCCCGGGGATGGCGGCTCCCGATTCCTACCGGAGTACCACCAGCGCGCTGACCGCGACCTTCGGGGGCTCCGTGGCGTTCTCGTCCGCGACCGACCTCCTCCATGTCGCCTTCGCCCCGAACGATCTCTGTCTCGAGTCGACGATCGTGGACGATGCGAGCTCCCTCGATTTCAGCGACACCCAGGACACGACACTCGCGACCGCGGACGGCAGCGACCCCACTCCCGCGTGCGGGATGGGCGCGGACGGTGCGACGGTCTGGTACTCCTTCTTCGCCAGCGAGAACCGGACCATCCTGGTGAGCACGGCCGGCTCGGACTACGACACGGTCGTTTCGGTGTGGGAAGGCTCGGAGGACAGCTGCGGCAGCCTGGACATGCCGGTCGCCTGCAACGACGACTTCGACGACGGAGAGGTGACCTCGCTCGCCGAGTTCGACGCCGTGGCGGGAACCGCCTACCTGATCCAGGTCGGCGCGCGGAATGCGGGTGCAGGAGGCGAGCTGGTCCTCCAGGTTCCCGAACCCCGCACGGAGCTGCTGGCGGCTACGGCCCTGCTCGTCGCCCTGCTGATGCGGCGACGCTCCGCGACAAGGCGAGGCGCCGGATCACCAGCAGCGTCAGCAGTCCGGTGACGAACAGGAGCTCCATCTCCGGTTCGGGCACGAGGGTGATGCCGGGGTCCGAGGTCGAGGCGGAGGCGAAGAGTCCGTTGGTCCAGACGGTCGACTCGCCCGCGCTGACGAACTCGTCGGCCCCGTAG
>JANQSB010000461.1 GCA_028284295.1 Myxococcota bacterium
CGGAGAAGACCGGCTACCCGGTGGACATGCTGGAGCCGGACCTCGACCTCGAAGCGGATCTCGGGATCGACACGGTGAAGCAGGCGGAGACCTTCGCGGTGATCCGGGAGGCCTACGGGATCGAGCGGGACGAGAATCTGCAGCTGCGCGACTACCCGACCCTCGAGCATGCGGTGGGCTTCGTGATGGAGCGCCGCCCGGACCGGCAGCCGAGCTCCGACGGCGCCGTCGTCGCAGAGGCCCCCGAGCCAGCGGCCGAAGAGGCGCCATCTCCGACCCCGGCGACCGGACTGCCCGCAGGTGACGACGAGGCCGCCTGGGCGACGCGCCGCCGCGTCCCCGTTGCCGTGCTGCGGCCCGGGCTCGAGCTCTGCAAGCCGACGGGGGTCGAGCTCGACGAGGGCGTGCGCGTGGCGGTGATGCCCGATCGCGGTGGCGTGGCGAAGGCGCTCGTTCGCCGACTCGAGGCCAGGGGCGTCGAGGTGGTGCTCCTCGATCCCGAGGATCGCGAGATCGGGGACGCGCTCGGGCGACTGCTCGAGGCGGGCGACCTGCACGGTCTCTTCTGGCTTCCCGCCCTCGACGCCGAGGGCGACCTGGCCGATCTCGACGAGGTGGGTTGGCGCGCGGGGCTGGAGCTGCGCGCCAAGCGACTCTTCGCGGCGGCTCGCGTCCTCTTCCCCCATCTTTCGGAGCCCGGGCGCTTCCTGGTGTCGGCGACGCGGCTGGGTGGTCGACACGGGCTCGACGCGGCGGGCGCCGCCTGTCCGATGGGCGGGGCCGTGAGCGGCCTCACGAAGGCTCTGGCGCGGGAGATGCCTTCGGCTCTGGTCAAGGTGGTCGACTTCCCGCAGACCCGTCGCACGGCGGAGCTCGCCGATGCGCTCATCGACGAGACGCTGCTCGATCCGGGCGCGATCGAGATCGGCCTGTGTGACGGTCGACGTTTCGGAGTGGCGCTGGCCGACCGCGCACCCGACGACGGAGAGGGTCTCGATCTCGACGGATCGAGCGTCGTGCTCGTCACGGGTGCGGCGGGCAGCATCGTCTCGGCCATCACGGCGGACCTGGCGCGCGGGATCGGCGGCGGCGTCTTCCACCTGCTGGACCTGACGCCGGCCCCCGCCGATGACGACCCCGACATCGAGCGCTTCGCATCCGATCCGGACGCGCTGCGGCGCGAGCTCTTCGAGCGGATCAAGCAGCGGGGCGAGCGCGCGACGCCGGTCGCGGTCGAGCGGGAGATGGCCCGGGTCGAGCGTGCGCACGCCGCTGCCGCGGCCCTGGGGGCGGTGCGAACTGCCGGGGGCGAGGCGCACTGGCATGCCGTGGATCTGACCGACCCGGATGCGGTCGCCAAGGTGGTGGACGAGATCACGGCGCGACATCCGCAGGTCGACGTGCTCCTGCATGCAGCCGGTCTCGAGCGCAGCCGTGGAGTCAACGAGAAGCCGCCGGAGGAGTTCGATCTCGTCTTCGACGTGAAAGCGGACGGCTGGTTCCACCTGCTGTCGGCATTGGGGGAGGTGCCGCTGCGTGCCACGGTCGCCTTCAGCTCCATCGCCGGCCGCTTCGGCAATGCCGGACAGACCGACTACAGCGCGGCCAACGACCTGCTCTGCAAGTGGGCGACCCGGCTGACCGCCGATCGCCCGGGCACCCGGGCCCTGGCCATCGACTGGACGGCCTGGGCCGACATCGGCATGGCGGCCCGTGGGTCGATTCCGGAGATCATGTCGCGCGCGGGGATCGACATGCTCGCGCCGGCCGCGGGCATTCCGATCGTCCGCCAGGAGCTCACCCGCAGCGGTCGCTCGGGCGAGGTGATGGTGGCCGGGAAGCTCGGCGTGCTGGAGGCGGAGCGGGACGAGACCGGCGGCCTCGCCGCCAGCGAGGAGGTCCGGGGAGAAGGGCCGCTCGCGGCGACCTGGCAGGGCTTCGGCGTCCAGAGCGGTCTCTCCGGTCGGGTCGAGCTCGATCCGACCCGGCAGCCCTTCCTCGACCACCACCGCATCGAGGGCACGCCCGTGCTTCCCGGTGTGATGGGTCTCGAGGCGTTCGGCGAGCTGCTGCTCTCCGTCGCGGAAG
>JANQSB010000463.1 GCA_028284295.1 Myxococcota bacterium
CGACCCTCCCCGGAGGCACTCGTGCGATTCGGCGTCTTCTACGAGCTGCAGCTTCCCAAGCCCTGGAACGAGCACGACGAGCACCGTCTCTTCCACGAGGCCCTCGATCAGGTCGTCCTCGCCGACCGATTGGGCTTCGACTACGCGTGGGAGGTCGAGCACCACTTCCTCGACGAGTACTCGCACTCCTCGGCACCCGAGGTCTTCCTCGCCTGTGCAGCGGGGCGGACCGAGCGCATCCGCCTGGGCCATGGCATCCGGCAGGTGATCCCGAACTACAACCACCCGGCGCGAACCGCCGAGGGTCTGGCCACCCTCGACCTGCTCTCGAACGGACGGGTCGACTTCGGCATCGGCGAGGGTGCGACCCGCCTCGAGCTGGGCGCCTTCGGCATCCCCGCGAAGGAGAAGCGGGCGATGAGCCTCGAGGCGGCCGAGCAGATCGCCAACATGATGGTGCTCGACCCCTATCCGGGCTTCGAGGGCCGCTACTTCCAGATGCCCTGCCGCAACGTCCTGCCCAAGCCCCTGCAGAAGCCCCACCCCCCGATGTGGATCGCCTGCACGAATCGCGACACCATCCGCGTCGCCGCCCGCAACGGCATCGGGGCGCTGGCCTTCTCCTTCATCGATCCGGAGGAGGCGAAGACCTGGTCCCAGACCTACTACGACATCATCCGCAGCGAGGAGTGCGTGCCGCTGGGCCACAGCGTGAACGCCAACATCGCCATGGTCTCGAACTTCTCGCTCCACCACGACCGGGCCGAGGCGATCCGACGCGGCCAGGAGGGCTTCGAGTTCTTCGGCTACGCGCTGCGGGCGCTGGTCACCCACGACACGGTCCCCGGCCGCACACGCCTGTGGCAGGAGTTCCAGGAGGCACGCGGCAACCGCACCCAGGAGCTCGTCGAGGCCTCGCGCAGCCCGATGTTCCAGGCCAGCGGCATCGGCACCCCGGACGACATGCGGATCCACCTCGAGAGCTTCCAGGAAGCGGGTGTCGATCAGATCATCTTCATGCAGCAGGCCGGGCGCAACCGGAACGACCACATCTGCGAATCCCTGGAGCTCTTCGCCAGGGAGGTCATGGGCCCCTTCTCGGACGAAGCCGAGGAACGCGAGCGCAAGAAGGCCGAAGCCCTGGCGCCCTTCGTCGAGGCGGCACTCGCGCGGAAGCAGAAGATGAAGCCTCTGGCCGACGAGGACATCCCCGTGGTGCGGGCTTCGGTCCAGAGGGTCGAGGTCAACCGCGACGCGGCCCGGAGCTGACTCCCCGGAGGAGCAGCTCGCGCAGCTCGGCATGGGACTGGACCACCCAATCGGCCTCGGCCAGATCGGTGGTGTCGTCGTGGGTCGCGCGGATGCGGACCGTCGCCATGCCGGCGACGCGCGCGCCCTGGACGTCGGTGCGCCGCAGGTCTCCCACGTGCAGGGCGCGCTCGGCGACCACGCCCAGAGGCGCGAGCGCCGAGCGGAAGACGCGGCCATGGGGCTTCGGGACGCCGACCTCGTCCGAGAAGATCTGCACCTGCAGCGCATCGAGCATCCCCAGCCGCTCGAGATGCCGACGAACCACCCGGCCCGGTGTGAGGCCGGTGTCGCAGATCAGTGCGGTCGCGAACCCGCCATCGCGCAGGTGCAGGAGGGTCTCCCGCGCTCCTTCGAGCGGCCGGACGCGACTCGAGTGGGAAGCCTCCTCGAAGTGCTCGACCAGATGCTCGAGCGCCACGGAGGCGTCGCCCGACCCGAATCCACCGCCGAGCTCACAGCCCAGCTCGCGCAGCCCGTCGACGGCGACCTCCCGGGCACCCGTGGCGCGACCTTCACTCCAGGCCTGCATGTGCAGACCCCAGGCGACGTCGAAGGCACGACCCGCCTGCTCGCGCGAGCAGTCCGAGCCGGCCTGCACGGCCGCGTTGCGCAACGCCTCCACGCGGAGGGCGTGTGCGAGCTGCCAGTCTTCCTCGATCAGCAGGGTGTTCCAGCAGTCGAAGGTCACGGCGGCCGGCTCCGGCCCAGCGGGAGGCCCCTTCGAAGACACGCGCGATCTGTCGGCCGGCGTTCGAAGCGCTTCCAGCCCCCCGATGACGGCCTCGACGCATTCCTCGAGTGGCGAGTCGCCGCGAACGATCAGATGCTCTCCTGGCTCGAGCTCGTCACAGGGTTCGGCGTGCGCGGCCAGCAGATCGTAGATCTGCTGCCACCCCGCGCGGCCCGGCAGCCGGTCCCGAGCCTCCAGACGCTCACGCGTCACCTCGGGCGGGACCCGGCACTCGACGAAGGCGAAGCCCCGGCCATGCGTGCGGGCCAGGGCGCGCGCGGCCCGGCGCTCGGACCGGCGCGGGAAGCAGGCGTCCAGAACCACCGGCCGCCCCGCCTCGATCTCGGCCGCCGCCCGCTGCAGCAGCTCGTCGTAGACCTCGTCCTCCAGGGACGGCGCCAGGCTGGCGATCGGGTCGCCCGCGTGACGGGAGACCAGCACCTGGTTGCGGACGTGATCGGCCTCGACACGCGCGGCGCCCAGCCGCTCGGCGAGCGCGCGCGCGAGCGTGCTCTTGCCGCTGGCGACCAGCCCTCCCACGGCGACGACCCGCTGTTCGGGCCGGAGCTCACGCCCCCTGCCCTCCTCACTGCCCGCCACGCCTGACCGGGGTCCGTCCGCCACCTCCGCAAGGGTATCCGCTCGAGGGGATCCCGTGGACTGCCCATCCGCCCGGCGGCGTGACAGGTGTCACGCAGGGCTCGCGACCGGGCGCCGAAGCAGGAGACACAGGCCGCGGGCACCGGACGACGCGGCGCCAACCGAACGACGAGCGAAGGAGGGGCAGGATGGCGATCAAGGGATTCATGACACGGAGCGAGCGCGGACTGGACCCGACGCCGGAGCCGACGCGCCCCACACCCGCCGAGGCGCCCGCACCGCGGACGGTGTCCCCGTCCACCAGCGTCGACGCCTCGACACTGCTCGAGGGCACCCTGCGCTGCAAGCAGACCCTGCGCATCGACGGGCGGATCCAGGGCCGCGTCGAGTGCGAGAAGTCGGTCCTGGTGGGCGAGAGCGCCCAGGTCGACGCCAGCATCGACGGCGACGAGGTGCAGGTCGCCGGCGGGGTCCAGGGCGACATCACGGCCCAGCGCAAGATCATCCTGCAGAAGACGGCCGTCGTGAAAGGCGACCTCACCACTCCCGGCATCGTGATCGAGGAAGGCGCCAAGGTGACGGGCCGGATCGTGATCGGCACGGACGCCGAGCCGGCGGAGGTCGAGCCCGAAGCGGCGACGCAGACGCGAAAGAAGAAGCCGGCAGCCCGCAAGGCGTCCGGTGCGACTCCGCCCGCCGAGGAACCCGTACCGCAGGCCGCCGCCCAGGCCTCTTGACCCCTTCGACCCGAGGCCGACTCACGAGGCGGTGACGAGCACCCTGCGAAGCCTCAGGGGCAGGGAATCCTGCCCGCGCAGGCCAGCCCGGAAGGACCGGGCTTGTCCGGTGTGCCGGCTTCGCTCAGCATGAGACTCACGTCGAGCAGGCTGACACCGCCGTCGCAGTCGTGGTCGAGGTTCGGGTCGGCCAGGACCAGGACGGCCGCGGTCAGCGTCCACGAGACGTCGAGCAGGCTCTCTCCACCGTCGTTGTCCGGGTCGAAGTCGCACGGGTTTCCGTAGCCATCCTGGTCGCCGTCGAGCTGGTCGCAGCACGCCCTCGTGCAGGCGAGCGGACCATTGGGATCGATCGGGCAGTTGTCCGCGACGTCCGGAACTCCGTCGCGGTCCGCATCCGGCGCGGTCTCGAAGCTGGTGATGTCCGCGACCAGGAGGCAGGATCCGGTGCCCGGGCAGACCCCGTTGGCACCGGCCTGCGCGCGCAGGACGATCCGATTGCCTGCCGCGGGGACCGGCGGCTCCAGGGGGTCGGGCAGCATCAGGTAGTCGACCGGCGTCCCCATGTCATCGAGGTCGAGCTCGACCTCGATG
>JANQSB010000473.1 GCA_028284295.1 Myxococcota bacterium
CGCTTCCTGTCGATCGCCCGCGCGCTGCGTACGGCCCCGGTCTGCTCGGCTGCCCTGGGTGCGGTGGCCGGCTTTCCGGCGGCGCGACTGGCGGCATCGCACTTCTCGGTGATGACCCGCGAAACCTCCCAGGTGATCATCGGGGGGCCGGCGCTGGTCGCCCGCGCCCTGGGCGAAGAGCTCACCAAGGAGGAGCTGGGGGGCGCCCGGGTCCACTCGCGCAGCGGCGTGGTCGACAACGTGGCCGTGGACGAGCGCGATGCCCTCGACCAGATCCGGCGCTTCCTCTCCTACCTGCCGACGAACGCGGCCGAGCTGCCGCCCCGCAGCGACTGCGACGATCCGGTCTCGCGCTGCGAGGAGGAGCTTCTCGAGATCGTGCCGCGCGACCGGCGCAAGGTCTACAAGATGCGCCGTCTGCTCGAGCTGGTGGTCGACCGCGGCTCGCTCTTCGAGCTGAGCGCCGGCTACGGCCGCTCGCAGATCACGGCCCTGGCTCGACTCGACGGCCAGCCCGTGGGCGTGGTCGCCAACGACCCCGCCATCTACGGAGGCTCGATGGGCGCCGAGGGCGCGCAGAAGTTCTCCCGCTTCGTCAAGCTGTGTGAGACCTTCCACCTGCCGATCCTGAGCTTCGTGGACGAGCCCGGCTTCATGATCGGACCGGCGTCCGAGAAGGCGGCCACCATCCGCTACGGCGTCGACGCGATCGTCTCGGTCGTCGAGTCGACGGTTCCCTGGATCAGCGTGCACGTGCGCAAGGCCTACGGCGTCGCGGCCGCCGCCCACTTCGGGCCCTACGGCACCGTGCTGGCCTGGCCCTCGGCCGAGAGCGGTGCGCTCCCGCTGGAAGGCGGCGTGGCCGTGGCGTTCCGACGGGAGATCGAGGCGGCGGAAGACCCCGAGGCCAAACGGCGCGAGCTGGAGGAGAGGCTGTCACGCGGTCGGTCGCCCTTCCCGCGAGCCGAGGGCTTCGGCGTCCACGACCTGATCGACCCGCGGCGAACGCGGCCCGCCCTGTGCGAATGGCTGGCGTGGACGCAGCCGGGACTGGAGACGCGCGTCCCCGCGCCGGGCCGCTGAGCCGGCGCGTCGACCCGGCCTACTCGGCCATCAGCACGTCGCGGTCGTAGCTGGCGAGATCTGGGAAGCTCGCGAAGGGGTTGCCGAGGGCGCTGTCACGCCCGGGGAGGGGAGTGGCCCCACTGCTCGCGATCACCCGGTCGAGCAGGGCTCGCAGCGCGTCGAGGGCGGACTCGCGGCCGGCCATCACGGCGCGTGGGTCGAAGCGGTCGCTTCGCAGCCGCACCACCTTGAGGGGCTGGTCGGGAACGTCGAGCCAGTTGAGGACCAGGTCGACGACGAGGACCGGCTTCTCGGCCAGCCCGCGAACGGCACCGGCGGCAACCGCGTCGATCCGCTCGAAGGGAATCCGGGTCTTCGATCCGCCGTCGATCTCGACGTGGATTCCTTCCTCGTCGAGCGACACCGGCACGCCGGCCCGCGCGCGCAGGCTGCGAGGGGAGGACATGGGCGCGTCTTCGACGTTCTCGGCCGCCAGCGGGTCGGGAACCGGAGCGACCGGACCCGAGGCCGAGTCCTTCTCGCCCGGCTCCAGGGTCTCGGTCGTCTCGGAGCTGTCCCGGGCACCGCTGTCCGCGTTCGCGTCGGCTTCGTCGGGGCCGTCGTCCTGCAGGCCGCTCCAGTCGAAGGAGCCTTCCTCGTCCTCGAGCTCGGAGGAGAGATCCTCCACCAGGCCGGGCTGGTTCCACGCATCGGGGTCGCCCGAGAGGCTCTCGCCCTCGGCCAGCTCCTGGAAGTCGTCCACCGCGATGGCGTGCGGGTCCTGCAAGGGGTCGGGCTCCGGGGCGGGTGCCGCCACCGGCGCAGCCGGCGCTGCCGGGGCAGACTCGATGCCGCCGAGCGAATCGGTCCCCGAGGCCGGTGCCGAGGCGGCGCGCGCCTCGGCGGTCTCGAGGACCGCCTGCAGCGCGGCGCGGTCGGAGCCCGACAGCTGGTCGTCGATCAAGGCGACCGAGGCGGCGCGGCCGGCGAGCTCCGAATCGAGGTCGCGGGTGCCCCGGACGACGCGCATCGCCAGCACCGACGACAGGGGCTTGCGACCGCCGACCGCCAGGCCGAAGGCCTGCAGCGCGGCCTCGTGCTCCTCCTGGTCGAGCAGCGCCTCGCCCATGCGAACGAGCAGGGTGCCCTCGGCCTGGACCTCGACCTCCGCCGAGAGCGCGAGCCACAGGCTGCAGGCTTCCTCGCGGCGACCCGCGCGCAGCGAGTCCCGGACCGAGCCCAGCAGGGTGGGCATCGCGCGCTGCACGAGATCCGTCCCCGAGACGACCTGCCACAGCCCCAGGGCGACGTCGTGATTGCTCGGATCGCGTCGCAGCTCGACGTCGAGCAGGTCGAAGGCGGCCTCGACCTGGCCCGCCTCGTGTTGCTGCAGGGCCTCCTCGAGCACCGGGTTCGACATCAGCTCCGCGGTCTCGAGCTTGCGGTCCTTCAGGGTGTCCTCGAGATCGGTCAGCCAGATCACTCCCGCCGCGAGCGCACCGAACACGAAGCAGGCGCCGTGAACGACGACGGGCGTGGCGTCGAAGTGGTCGATCGGAAGGTCCCGCGCGAGCAGGTACTCGGCCACGATCCAGACCGGCAGCAGCAGCCAGACCGGGATCGTGAAGCCGCGGAAGGAGCGGACGAGGTAGGCGCCGAGGAGGCCAGCGGCCAGGCCGCTGGCACCCGTCCAGGGCGCGCCGAGATCGCCGTAGAGCGACGCGTAGGTCAGGCGCGTGACCATGGGCAACAGCAGGCACAACGCACCGAAGAGCAGCGAGCCCCAGGCTCCCTCGAGCGAGATGGCCGCGAGCCCGATGATGATCACCGAGACGGCGATTCCGATGGCCTTCTCGTTCACGACCAGATGGCCGAAGGTGGTCGACAGCGGACTCTCCCCATCGACGATCCCGAAGCGCCAGCTCGGCAGGTCGCGCAGGCTCTCGAAGGCCTTGCGCTGGGCCTCGTCGAATCGACTCTGGGTCTTGATGCGCATGCGCTCGGAGAGAACCGCGACGCCCCCGAGCTCGCGCTTCCGCTCGTGCTTCTCGCGCAGCTCCGCGATGTACGACTCGCCGACGAGACGCGCGAACTGGGGCGTGACCGTCACCATGGGATTCCGCTCGAAGTCCCGAACGGCCGCCTGCACCTCGGGGCTCTCTTCCGCGCGCTGGCGTGCGTCGGGGCTCGTGAGCAGGATTCCGAGCGAGCCCAGCAGCAGGGTCGCGACGAGCGCGTAGCTCACCCACGGATGGACCCGCACGCTGCCTTCTGCTTCCGCCACTCGCAGCCTTCTCCTCCGGCCCCTCGGAGGGCCGGCCCCACGCTCTGGGCTCGTACGCTATGAACGGACGGAATGGCCCGTAGCTAAAGAGGAAAAGCTTCATCTTGCGGATGCGCGCGCGAACCGGGAGGGGCGACGGGCACGGGGTCGGGCGAGGCGAGCGCTCGCGCCGCCCCCGGGGGGATCGCCCGCGAGCCCGCCAGGGGCCGCTGTCGCCGGCTCTCACCCGGGCCTTCGTACACGCACTGGCC
>JANQSB010000508.1 GCA_028284295.1 Myxococcota bacterium
GGCCAGGGCCAGGTCGGCGACCTGGCCACCGACGATGCCGCGAGAGCCCGCAGCGCGCGCGAGATCGGCCGCGGCGCGGGAGGCCCGGGACGGATCCTCGGGACAGGCGGAGAGCGCCGCCTCGAAGGCCAGCGCCTGCAGGGCGTCACCCGCGAGCACCGCCGTGGCCTCGCCGAAGACGACGTGTACCGTCGGCAGCCCGCGACGCACGTCGTCGTCGTCCATGCAGGGCAGGTCGTCGTGGATCAGCGAGTAGGTGTGGATCAGCTCGACGGCACCGGCGACCGGGAGCGCGCGCTCGGGCGGCGCCCCCACGGCCTCGGCCGCGGCCATCGCCAGCATCGGCCGAAGCCGCTTGCCACCGGGAAACAACAGGTGCCGCATCGCCCCGTGCAGATCGGTCGGGGGCTCGTCGGCCGGCGGGACGAAGTCGTCGAGCCACTGCTCGATCAGGCCGCTCCGCTCCTGGATGTAGGCTTCCGCGTCCACTCAGTCTTCGCCTTCCAGCTCCGTCTCTTCCCCGTCTTCTTCGTCGGCATCGTCGTCCGCCGCGAAGGGACGGGCTACGAAGCGCCCTCCCTCGCGCATCAGGACCTCGATCCGCTGCTCCGCGGCGTCCAGCTGCGAAGCGCAACGCTTCGAGAGCCGGACCCCCTCCTCGAAGGCCTCGAGGGACTGCTCCAGCGCGAGATCCCCCGCCTCGAGACGATCGACCACCTGCTCGAGTCGCTCGAGAGCCGCCTCGAAGGGCAGCTCCTCGTGCGCGGAATCCGACGACCCGGCCTTGGCCATGACCGATCGATGCTACTGCCCGGCCCTCGCAGCGTCAATGCGACGAACGCCCCAAAGCGCCCGATCTTGCTGCACTTTTCGGATCGCAACGAATAGACGCACGAGGCCTCAGTCGGCGTCGCCGGGGTCGACCACGGCCGCCAGCTCGCCTTCGGCCAGACGCACCCGCAGTCGCTCGCCCGGCGGCGCCTGGTCGGGCCGTCGGACGATCTCGTCGTCGCGCTGGCGCCGCACCAGCGCATAGCCGCGTGAGAGGACGGCGAGCGGTGAGAGCGAGTCGAGCCGCCCGGCCAGGGTTGCCAGCCGACCCCTTCTCGTCTCTGCGGCGCTGCGGGCCTCACGCGCGAGCCCCCTCATGGCGGCTTCCAGTCTCGAACGCTGTGCCGTCAGCCTAGCGGTCGGCGCCAGGACCCGAAGCGCATCGCGCTCGCGCGCGAGCTGGCGGCGTGCGCCCGCGACGAAGCCGCGCGCAGCGCCGACCAGTGCGCGCACGTCGCGCGCCAGGCTCGCGGCCAGTGCCCCGCGATCCGGCAGCGCGGCCATCGCCGCCGCCGAGGGCGTGGGGGCACGCCGGTCGGCCGCCAGGTCGGCGAGACTCAGGTCGACCTCGTGTCCCACGCCGCAGACCACCGGAACCGGACACGCGACGACGGCGCGCACCACCGCCTCGCTGTTGAAGCTCATCAGGTCCTCGAGCGAGCCTCCGCCCCGAACCAGCAGGACCACGTCCACGTCGTCCCGATCGCGCGCCTTCGTCACGCGCTCGAGGGCCCGGACGATCTCGTCCTCGGCCCCCTCCCCCTGCACCCGGGTCGGCGAGAGCAGGAGCGGGATTCCCGGGAAGCGCTGACCGGCGACCTGGATGACGTCGCGGATCGCAGCACCGGTCGGCGAGCTCACCACGCCCACGCGCCGCGGAAGCGCCGGCAGCGGGCGCTTCCGCTCGTCGTCGAAGAGCCCCTCCTCTTCCAGACGCCGGCGCAGCTGCTCCACCGCCAGCTGCAGAGCGCCCTGCCCGACCGGCTCGGCCTGCTGGACGATCAGCTGCAGGTCGCCGCGGGCCTCGTAGATCGAGACCTCGGCGAACACCAGCACCTCGGCCCCCTCCTCGAGCTCGAAGGGAATGCGTCGGGCCGCCCCCCGGAAGAGCGCCGCGCGCACCTGTCCGACGTCGTCCTTGAGGGAGAAGTAGACGTGGCCGGAGTGGGCGCGATGCAGGTTGCTGATCTCGCCGCGAACCCAGAGGCGACCCACCTGGTCCTCGAGCAGTCGGGACAGCCCGCCCAGCAGCGCCCCGACGCCGAAGATCCGGCGCTCGGTCGAGGACTCGCCACGGCGGGTACCGGAGGCCATTCGCGAACTCTAGCCTGCAGTTCGGGGCGTTCCGCTGCGATACCGTCCGCCCATGATCACCCACGTCGAAGATCGCGAACGCCTTCGCCTCGACGGTCGCTGGCGCAGCATCGTCGACCCGTACCAGACGGGCTACCTCGACATCTACGGCCGGCCCTGGCCCGTCGGCTGGTTCAAGAACCTCCCGCTGCGACCCGGGATCTCCGAGATCGACTGGGACCGCGCCGACCTGCTCGACGTCCCCGGCGACTGGAACAGCCAGGACGACCGCCTCTTCTTCTACGAGGGCAACGTCTGGTATCGCCGCGACTTCCACCTCTCCCCGGCCTCCGGCGAGCGGGTCTTCCTGCACTTCGGCGCCGCCAACCACGAGACGATCGTCTGGCTGAACGGTGAGGAGCTGGGGCGACACGAGGGAGGCTTCACCCCGTTCGAGTTCGAGATCAGCGACCGGCTCGCCGAGGACGGCGAGAACTTCGTCGTCGTCAAGGTCGACAACACGCGCCGCCGGGAGGCGATCCCGACGACCAGCACCGACTGGTGGAACTACGGCGGCATCACGCGCAGCGTGGACGTCGTGCGGGTCCCGGAGACCTTCGTGCACGAGTACTCGGTGCAGCTCTCGGCGCAAGGGACGATCGAGGGCTGGGTCCAGCTCGACGGCCCGGCCGCGGCGGACGCCGAGCTTCGCGTGACCCTGCCCGAGCTCGAGGTCGTCGCCCGGGCCCGGACGGCCGAGGACGGACGCGCCGTCTTCGCGATCGATACGGAGCCCGAGCGCTGGTCGCCGGACACGCCGCGCCTCTACGACGTGGAGATCGCCGGCCCGCACGACTCGGTTCGCGACCGGATCGGCTTCCGCACCATCGAGGTGCGGGGAACCGAGGTCCTCCTCAACGGCGAGCCGATCTTCCTGCGCGGCATCAGCATCCACGAAGAGGCGCCGAACCGCCCCGGGCGCGCCTTCGGCGAGGACGACGCGCGCACCCTGCTCGGCTGGGCGCGGGACCTGGGCTGCAACTTCGTCCGACTGGCCCACTATCCCCACGACGCGGCCACCAGCCGGGTGGCGGACGAGATGGGGCTGCTCGTGTGGGCCGAGCTTCCCGTCTACTGGAACATCGCCTGGGAGGAGCCGGCCACCCTCGCCAACGCCAAGCAGCAGCTCGGCGAGCTGATCGGGCGCGATCGCAACCGGGCCTGCGTGGTGCTGTGGTCGCTGTCGAACGAGAGCCCGGCGAACGACGCGCGCGTCGCCTTCCTGCGCGAGCTGGTCACCCATGCGCGCGAGCTCGACGGCACCCGACTCCTCACGGCGGCGCTGATGGCCCGCATGCAGGACGGGCAGATGTGCATCGACGACCCCATCGGCGAGCAGCTCGACGTGATGGGCTGCAACGAGTACCTGGGTTGGTACTACGGCGAGCTCGACCAGGTCGCCAAGGTCCGCTGGACCAGCGCCTTCGAGAAGCCCCTCATCATGAGCGAACTCGGGGCCGGCGCCTTGCAGGGCGTGGAGGGCGACGAGCACACGCTGTTCAGCGAGGTCCACCAGGCGCGGGTCTACGAGGAGCAGATCGCCATGATGGAGCAGATCCCCTTCCTCGCGGGCGTGTCCCCGTGGATCCTGAAGGACTTCCGCTCTCCACGGCGTCCGCTCAAGGACGTGCAGGACTACTACAACCGCAAGGGTCTCGTTTCGGAACGCGGCATCCGCAAGCGCGCCTTCGGCGTGCTGCAGCGGTGGTACCGGGACCTGGCCGAACGCCGCTGACTCCGGTCAGGGAGCCGGGGCCGCAGGCTCCTCCGGACCGGCGTCGACGGGCCGGAGCGCCACCGGCGCCTCGGCGGCCGGGGCCGCGGGCTGCGGTCGCAGCTGGTCGAAGTAGGTCCAGCTCTTCAGCACCTCGACGGCACGACGCATCTGGACGTCCGGCGGGCTCTCGTCGCCCGGCTCGTCCCCTGCACCCTCTTCCTCGGACCCGGGGTCGGCCTCGTCGTGGGTGAAGTGGCCCTGCAGGTCGCGCTCGCGCACCCGCCTGCGGCTCGCCACCACCGTCGGCTGCACCGCCTGCACGACGATGTCGGGCGCGATGCCGACCTCCTGGATCGAGCGTCCGGAAGGCGTGTAGTAGAGCGCCGTGGTGAGGCGCAGGGCCGAGCCGTCCTCCAGCGGGAAGACCGTCTGCACCGAGCCCTTGCCGAAGGTGTTGACGCCCAGCACGAGCGCCCGCTTGTGGTCCTGGAGCGCTCCCGCGACGATCTCCGAAGCGCTGGCACTGCCTTCGTTGACCAGCACGACGATGGGATAGTCGCCGCCGCCGCGCTCGGGTCGCGCCCGGTAGTCCTGCCGCTGGGCGTCGTCGCGACCCTTCGTGTAGACGATGAGCCCGTCCTCGAGCCACTCGTCCGCCACCTGGACGGCCTGGTCGAGGAGCCCGCCCGGGTTGTCGCGCAGGTCGAGGAGAAGCCCCGCGTAGTCGTCCCCGGCCTCGAGACTCAGCTCGGCGAGCGCCTCCTGCAGCTCGGTGGCGGTGTTCTCCTGGAAGGAGCGCACCCGGACATAGCCGATGCCGTCCTCGAGCAGTCGGCCTTCCACCGACGCCACCTTCACGACGTCGCGTCGGATCGTGAAGGGCTTCGCGACGTCGAAGCCCTCGCGGAAGATGTAGATGGTGATGTCGGTGCCCTTCTTGCCGCGCATCAGCGAGACCGCCTCGAAGAGCGACATGTCCTTCGTGGGCCGGCAGTCCTCCTTCCAGCTCTCGGGTCGCTCGGTGGGGCAGATCGAGACGATGCGGTCGCGGGCGCGGATCCCGGCGCGGGAGGCGGGGGTGCCCTCGATGGGCGACACCACCTCGATGGCCTCGTCCTGGCTCTTGGTGATCTCGATGCCGAGTCCGTGGAACTCGCCACGCGTGTCGACCTGCATCTCGGTGTAGGCATCGATGTCCATGAAGGCCGAGTGCGGATCGAGCTCGGTCACGAGACCGCGCACGGCGCCGCGCAGCAGTGCGTGCTCGTCCACCGGCTCGACGTAGCTGCCCCGCACCAGCGACAGCACGTGGGTGAAGAGGCTGAGGTCCTCGTAGCGCTCCGCGGACGCGCTCTGGACCCCGCCCACGAGGCCCGCGAGCAGCACGGTCGACGCGATGCCGGCCACGAAGGCGGCGAGCAGGGAGCGCCGGGAGCGGGATTCTTGGCGGGGCATGCGGGGCATTGCAGGAGGCACTCCTCGACGGCGGATGCGGGCGGCGGCCCGGAAGGTCACGGAGGGTAGCAGGAGCCCGGTCGGCTCCCGGAGCCGCTAGGGCGCTGCGGCCGCGTGGTCGGAGACGAGCCAGGCCTCCGGGTCCAGGGGCTCGCTGCCCTTCCGGATCTCGAAGTAGAGGCTGGGACCCGAGAGCGAGCCCGTATCCCCCACCGAGCCCAGGGTGTCTCCCGCATCGACCAGGTCCCCCACCGAGACGAAGATCTCCGAGAGGTGCCCGAGGACGGTGAAGTAGTCGTCGCCCTGGTCGACGATGACCAGCCGACCGTAGCCCCGGAACCAGCCCGCGAAGCGCACCGCCCCGGGCGCGACCGCGTGGACCGACTCGCCCCCCGCGGCCTCGAACTCGACGCCCTTGCGGAAGGTGGTGGTCTGGAACTCCTCGTCGACCACCCTTCCGAAGCGCTTCTCGATGCGGGCCCGCAGCGGCGGCGCGAGACGACCCCGGCGGGCCTCGAACGCCAGCCCCTCGATCGCCCCCGCGCTGTCGTCCGCGGCGTCGCCCAGGGCGTCCAGGGTCTCCTCCAGGGCGCGCGCCGCCTTCTCGAGCTCCACCAGCAGGCCGCGCTCGCGGGTCCGGTCGTCGCGGACCCGGGACAGCAGCCGGGCGCGGAGCCTGCGCTCGGCCTCCAGCTCGGCCGAGCGCTCCGACAGGGTGCGGGCCTTCTCGTCGCGCACCCGGGCCGCCACCCGAGCCTCTTCCTCCAGCCCCTGGAAGATCTCGAGCTCGTAGCGGTGGCGCGCCACCAGCTCCGCGTCGTAACCCACCAGGGTCTGCAGGGCCGACGCGCGGGTGAGCATCTCGGGCACGTTCTTCGACGCGAACAGGAAGCGCACCGGCCCGACCTCGCCCGCCTTGTAGAGGGCCACGACCCGTCGCGACATGGCCTCGCGGGTGATCCGCAGCCGTTCGCCGGCGCGCTTGCGCTCGCGCTCGAACTGCTCGGCCCGGTTCCGGGACTCCTCCGCCTCGCTGCGGGCGCGCTTCACCTGCTCGCGCAGGATCGCCGACAGGCGATCGCTCTCCTCGAGCTGGTGGAGGAGCGCGCGCTCCTCGCGCTCGTGGCCGCCCACTCGGGCGCGACTCTCCAGGATCGCCTCCCGCAGCGCGTCGAGGTCCTTCTCTTCGGCGGCCCCGCCCGGCTGCGCAGCGAGGAGCGACGCGAGGATCAGCGCGCCGGCGGCGAGCCCGCGCGTCACGACGCGGACCGCCAGCCCATCAGGGCCATGGCGGAGCCGAGGAGTCCGAGCCCGCCGCCCGCGGCCACCAGTGAGAGCGAGCCGGTCGCGCCAAAGAAGTGCGGCGACACGTTTCCGAGCACCAGCTCGAGCCCGTAGGCGAGCTGCGGCAAGGCCAGGACGTAGACCCCGTAGAGGAGCCCGACGGCCACGGCTCCGCCGATGGCCCCCTGCACGGTGCCCTCGATGAGGAAGGGCACGCGCACGAAGCTGCGGCTCGCGCCCACCAGCGCCATGATCTCGATCTCGTCCTCCCGGGCGTAGACGGCCAGACGGATCGTGTTGGCGACGATCATCAGCGCCGCCACCGCCAGCACCAGCCCCAGCGCGACCGCCCCCACCCGCACCAGGGACACGAAGCGCGCGTATCCCTCCACCCAGTCCTGGCCGTGCGCCAGCTCCGTCACGCCGGGCAGTCCGGAGACCGCGGCGACCACGACCGCCAGCCCCTCCGGTGTCCGTTGCGACTCCGCGAGACGCAGCTCGATGGAGGCCGGCAGCGGGTTGCCTTCCAGTCCGTCGAGCAGCGCCGCGCCGTCGGTGGTCTGGCGGAAGCGCTCGAGCGCCTCGCGCTTGGTGACCAGACGCACCGACTCGACGCCCTCCACCGTGGACAGGCTCTGCGACAACGAGCGGGCTTCGGCCTCGCCGAGCCCTTCCTCGAGGTAGGCCACCACCTGCAGCTCCTCGCCGAAGCGTTCGAGCACGCCGCTCATGTTGCTCACCAGCAGGGCGAAGCCCCCCGCGAGCACCAGGGCGACGGCGATGGTGAGGATCGCGATGGAGCTCGTGACGGGGCTCGAGCGGATGCCGTGGAGCCCGGATCGCAGCAGGCTCTGGAGGATGGCCGTCAGTCGCCTCACGACTCGCCCCCGGAGACGGCCGGCGTGTCCTCGGCCACCCGCCCCCCTTCCAGGTGGATGGTCCGCTTGCCGTAGCGCTCGAGCACGCTGTGGTCGTGGGTCGCGACGATGACGGTGGTGCCGCGGGTCGCGGCGCTCGAGATCAGGTCCATGATCTCGATGGTGAGCTCGGGGTCGAGGTTGCCGGTGGGCTCGTCGGCCAACAGGATCTCGGGCTCGTTGACGAGTGCGCGCGCGATGGCGACTCGCTGCTGCTCCCCGCCCGAGAGCGACAGCGGGTGGTGGTAGCGCCGGTGCTGCAGGCCGACCTGCTTCAGCAGGCGGAAGGCCCGCGCTCTCGCCTCCCGTCGTGGCGTGCCCACCACCTCCAGACCGAGGGCCACGTTGTCCTCGATGGTGAGGCGGTTCAGCAGCTTGAAGTCCTGGAACACGACGCCGATGCGACGGCGCAGTGCCGGCACCGCCGAGGCCCGCAGGCGCGCGATGTTGCGTCCCAGCACGAGGATCTGCCCCTCGCTCGGGCGCTCGGCCGCAAAGAGCAGCTTGAGGAGGGTCGTCTTGCCCGCGCCGCTCGAGCCCGTCAGGAAGACGAACTCGCCTTTCTTGACCTCCAGGGTCAGGTCGTGCAGCGCGAAGGTCCCGGCGATGTAGGACTTCGAGACGTGATAGGTGCGGACCGCGCCGTCTCCGAAGGCACCGGACGACGCGTGTCGCTCCCCGCGGCTCACGGCCCGCTCACTGGCTCCGGCGCTTTCGCTTGCGCGCGTTCTCCACCAGGTACTCGAGGACCACCTCGTCCAGAGGCTTCTGCGACACCACGCCTTCTCCGAAGGCGCGACGCAGCCCGTCCTTGCCCTCGGGCGCGGAGGCCTGCTGGGGTCGGGACGGGGGCTCCGGAGCCACCTGTGCCGCCGGCTCGAGGCGGGCGGCGGTGTCGGTGTCGTTGGCGTCTTCCGGGCCGCAGAGTGCGGAGTCGGTGTCGCTGATCTCGCTACCCGACTCGCTGAAGGCTTCGGGTCCGAGGCGTTCGAGGATCACGGTGTCGTGCAAGCCGCGCTGGAGGCGCTTGAGCATCGCCTTGTGCTGGGTCTCCATCAGCTCCCGCACCACCTCCTCCAGGTCCGGCGACTCCAGCTTGTCCGAGTAGTCGAGCTTCTCGGAGGCCAGGATGTTGCCGCCGTGGAAGAGGTGGGTGATCACGTGGGGATTGGAGATCCCACTGTCCTCGGTCTGGACGTGGAAGAGGACGCCGCGGTAGCGAAAGTTGTTGTTGAAGCCCGAGAGCATTCCCGAACTCGTCCCCCCAATGACGAAACGACCCGCGACCGACCGAGAGCGCACCGGCATCTCCCACGCCGGCGCGCCCCAGTCTAGAAACAATCGACGCGGCGCCCACCCGGCCCCCGCAGATGCGTGGGCGCGAGCGAGCGCAACGCCTCGCGTATCGGGAGATCGTGTGAGGGGCTGTACCTCGCGGCCGCGGGTCAGCCGATTCCCGCACCCACTCCCGTGCCCGCTCCCGCGGGGACGGACGCGACCCGGCGCCGACCGCTCCGGGTGAAGAGCAGCGCGGTCAGCGCCGAGGCCATCAGCAGACCCGTCGAAGGCTCGGGCACCACCTGGGCGAAGCCCGGATCGGGCATGTCCTGGACGAAGAAGTCGAACGCGTTGTCGTCGCTGTCCAGGTCCGCGAAGACCCGGGCCAGGCTGCTGCCGGCGGGCGCGTCGGGCGCCGGACTGCCCTCCCCGGCGAAGACCTCCCCGGCCCCGAAGACCCCGTAGCCGAGCGAGTCGATCACCCCGTCGGCGTCCCGCAGCACCACCGAGTCGGGCCCGTTCTGGAAGTCGAACGACGCCAGGGCGTCTGCGTTGACTACGAGGGTGCCGCCCCCCGACTGCTCGTCCGCCAGCACGAAGATGCCGTCGGGCGGGATCACGCCGGACAGCGCGATGCTGTGCGTGACCGCGCCGTTCGAGCCGTTGATGCCCTCGACGAAGAGACCGGTGAGGTCCGTCCCGGGCGTTCCGTACAGCTCGACGAATCCCAGCCCGTCGTCGCTGCCGACGGCGTCGTAGAACACCTCGGAGATCAGCGGGAGCGCCAGAGCCGCCGAAGGCAGACCCCACGAGAGCCCGAGGAGTACGAAGAGCCAGGCGCCGACCCGTCGGCGCGCATTCCGATGCATGAACTTCCTCCAGAGCGGGGCGTCGGGACCGACGGTCGGGAGGAGAGCAAGACGCGTGCCGCCTGGCGAGAGAACCGAGCCCTGCCCAGGTGCGCCAGGACCCGGGTTCCGTCTCTCCCGGCACACTCGTCGCGAACTCCGGTGAACGTCGCGCCCTACTGGGCGCGCGTCCGCGAGGTCACATCGCGGTGGGGACTTCGCATCGTCCAGCGGCGTGACGCGCGCCCGCCAAGGCCCTGCCACCCAGGCGTTCACATCCCGCGAGGAGTCCTCGAGGGCATTTCCCTCCGAACCTCGACGAACCCTCGTAGACGAACCTGTCGCCCTTCGCCCTACTCCTGCTTCTCGTCGAGGCCGTACTGCTCGTTGATCTCGTCGTAGGTGGGCTGGAGCACGCTCTTCATGTCGTATCGGCCAGCCGCGATCATCTCCGAGTAGGGGATCCTCAGGCTCGGATCCGGAACCTGCGGCTTCTCGGTCGCCGGCGGCGGCCACACGTCGTCGTCCACCCGCGCCATCCGCACGCGGATGTCGTCCTTGGAGATGTTCCACACCATGTAGTCCACCGAGAGGCTCAGTGGGCCGTCGTAGGTCGTCCGGATGCGCTGGTTGATCGCCGGAGTGGTGTCGAAGTCGTTGAAGAAGTGATACGCGATGGCCATGCGCGGCTGGATCACCGACATCATCTTGCCGAATGCCTCCGGCGCCGTGTGGATCTGGGTTCCCACCGCCAGGGCACCCTGAGGCGTGAAGCGGAACTTGTCGATCATGTCGGGCACGGCGATGAAGCACTCGTGAATCGCGACGTCCGCGCCCTTGGCGTACTTCGCGTACCACTTGTTCGGGTAGGTGTCGCCCCCGAACACGAACTTCATTCCCTTCCACTCGACGACGAAGCTCACCGGGCCATCCAGAGCGTGGATGGCGGGGAAGGACCGAATCGTCACCCCGTTCTCCTGGTAGACGACTTCGTTCATCCCCTTGTAGTCGAACTCGTTGACCTCGAGCTTGTAGCCGCGCGGGTCGGTGATGCCCTTGCGGCCGTCGAGATCCCAGGTGAGCGCCTTGTATAAGTGGTCCAGGGCGGACTTCGTGCCCCGCTCCGGCGTGTCGCCCGCCGGTCCCCAGACGCGAAGCGGCTTCTGGCGACCGCCCAGCGCCCCGCTGATGAAGAGCGCATCCAGGTCACCGAAGTGATCGGTGTGCAGGTGGCTCAGGAAGACCTTGTCGAGGTAGTTGTACGGGATCTGCAGCGCTGCGATCCGCTCGTTCGACCCGGTCCCCACGTCGAAGATGAACTTGTCGCCGTTCCCCAGCTCGAGCAGCCAGCAGGACGCGGCCTGCTTCGGGCGGGCCGTCGGCATGCCGGTACCGCACGCGATCAGCCGCATTTCCTCGGGCCCGAGCTCCTCGCTGTTGGGCGCGTAGAAGTCCCCGTCCCGCGCTTCCACCGGCGAGAGGTCCGGGCGCTCTGAAGCATGTGCGGGGCTGACGAGCGAGAGCGGGCGCCCTGCCCTCTCGTCCGAGCGCCCCAGAAAGTACCCGCATGCCAGCGCGCCGAAGGCGACGACGCCGATCACCCCGGCCATTGCTCGGCGATCTCTCATGACTGATTCCTCCTGACGCTCCGCGCCCGGCTAGTCGTTGGTTACCCCCTGCGTCCTACTTCTCGGGGTCGAAAGGTGTATCGAAGTCCCGCTGGTGCTTGTTCTGCCTACGGTGCGGAAACTCCTCGATGAGCGCCATGTGCGCCTCGATCATCCTGCCGAAGCCCGGCGCCGCCCACAGGCAGTAGTGCGTGAAGTCTGGGTGTCGCTCGCCCGGGTCGTGGTGCAGGTTGTAACAGTTGTGGTGGGGCGACTCGGGCTCGGTGCGGAACTTCAGCTGATCCTTGCGGACGGCCTCGAGCCGGTCGCGGTTGTAGTGGAAGATGTAGTCGCGCCGCGACCGGCCCTCGCCCAGCAGCAGGAGCGCACTCTGGTCGACACCGTCGGTGACGCGGTCTCCCGGGATCTTCGGCTTCACTCCGGCGATGCTCGCCGCGGTCGTGAACATGTCGGTCACCTGAACGATGTCGACGGGCTCCTGGCCGGCCTCGACGGTTCCGGGCCACCAGGCGATCGCTGGAACCCGCACGGCGCCCTCGAAGGTGTCGCCCTTCTGACCACGAAGCAGCGAGTACCCACCGTGGGGGTGCATGTCGTACATGGGACCGTTGTCGCTCATCCACACCACCAGCGTGTTGTCGGCGATGCCGAGCTCGTCGAGCTTGTCGAGCACGCGACCCACGTTGTGGTCGTGTTCAGCCATCTGCGCGCTGTTGTTGGTTCCGGCGGGCTGGTTCATCCGGTCGGGATGCGCTCCCCAGAAGTGATTTCCCTTGCCCGCGTAGTAGACGAAGAAGGGCCGATCCCCCTTCGCACTTCGCTCGATGAACCCGATCACGTCGTCGGCGACGTCCGTGTCCATCGTGTTGTACGCCTTCAGGGAGAACGGCTCGACCATCTCGGGCTCTTCGCCCTTCTTGCCGGCCATGATTCCGCCGGTCTCGTAGGGGAAGTTCTCGGGGCCGGGCGCCCAGGCGAAGGCTCGCATGTTCACGTAGCCCGCGTTGTCGGTGCGCTTGACGTCCTTGTTG
>JANQSB010000514.1 GCA_028284295.1 Myxococcota bacterium
GCCCGGGCTGAGGCGCGCGCTCTGGCCACGCCTCGACGCACCCGCAGCCAGCGGTCCGCCGGGTCGCAGCCGGGCGCAGATCGAGAGCGAGCTGCTGGAGAGCACCGTCGGGCAGGTGATCGACCGGGACGCGCTCAAGGGCGACTGAGCGCGTCCCGGCCACCTGCGGGCGGGCGGCAGTCGGTCACCTCAAGTGCAACGGGGGGCAGACCGATCCGGACCTCGAGCCCCGTGCTCGAGTCGTCCCAGCCTCGAATCGCCTCCACAGGAGCACACCCGTGCGACAGCTTCTCGAACTCTCCAGTCCCGCTGGAATGCGCCGCCTGCTCGCGGCGCTCTGCACCGCGACCTTCCTGGCCGCTCCGGCTCTCGCCGAGACGCCCGCAGCGCCAGCCAGCCCCGAGGCGCCCGCCGGACCGGCCGCGCCCAAGCAGATGGAAGGTCAGCCCGCGGTCAACATCACGCCCACGGCCGGTGTCTGGCGCGACCGACTGCGCGATGCCCGCCGCCGGGTGCTCGAGGCGACCGCGCAGCTCGACGACGTCAACGCCGAGTACGCCCGGGTGCTGTACGAGCACGGAGACGACGCCGAGCTCATCAAGAGCCACCACGCGAAGCGCCAGGCCGCCCAGGCCAAGCTGCAGGAGGCCCGGCAGGCCGTGCCTCCCCTCGTGGAGGCCGCTCGCAAGGACGGCGTCTCGCCGCGGGTCCTCGAGCTCTACGAGCAGGCCACCCTCAACTAGCAGCGTCTCCGGACGCATTCCCCTGATTCCCGGCAGACGAGCCCACGGGCTCGCCCGCCCAACGCACCACCAGCCAGCGCCCAAGCGCAGGAGAAGACCATGCGAAGCTTCCTGATCGTCACCCTCGGCACCGCCCTGGCACTGAGCGTCTCCGTCCCCGCCTTCGCGGGCATGACGAAGTGCCTGTGCAACAACGGCGAGATCATCGACACCTCCCGCAAGGGCGACCGCGGCTGCAACAGCGCCTGCAAGATCCTGGGCGGTGGCGGTCGGGTCTGGGTGCCCGAAGACGAGGCCTACGAGGACGGCTCCACGGTCGTCGCTCCCCGGCGACGCGGGCCGGCGGCCCGCCCCCGTCGGCGCTAGTCGTCGAGCGGAGCGGGTCTCGCGTCAGGACCGCTTCGCGACCAGGGCCTCCAGGACCGCGGCGTTCTCGTCCTCGCGATCGGCCGCAGCGAGCAGCGCCGCCTTGTCGGCAGCGTCGCGCTCGTGCTCGGCCCAGGCCCGGTAGAGCGCTCCACCCGTGCGTTCCAGCCGAGACAGCAGCGCCTGGTGGTCGACCGTCTCGCCGTCCGCGAAGAGCGCCCCCATCTGCTCCTCGGCGGACAGCTCGCGCGGCAGCACGATCTGGGTCTGACTGACGAGCGCCACCAGGCGTCCGTCCTCCCGCGTGACACGCGTCTGCCAGACCTGGGTGCGCCGACCCTTGTGGAGCGGCGCACAGGCCCCCATCACCTTCGCCTGGCTCGGGGCCTTCGAGAAGAAGTTCGTCTTCGACTCGATGGTGGTGGTTCCGGCTCCGGGAGGCAGGTTGAGGACGGTCCCGTAGGCACCCAGGGTGTCGGCGAAGGCCATGATGGCTCCCCCGTGCATCACGCCGGGCGTCGTGCACAGCTCTTCGCGGACGAACAGCTCGGCCTCCACGCCGTCCGGGTCGGTACGGGTGAAGCGAACGCCCAGGGTCTCGGGCAGGAGGCCCTTGGTGGTCTGCTGGATGGTCTCGAGATCCATGACGGGCTGACTCCGGTGGGGGTCCCGAGCCAGGAAAGCCCAGATCCGTGGAAGCGATAGGGCCGATCCGCGCGGAAGCCCGGGGCCAATCGCGGCCGGACGACAGGGCGGATCAGGTCTCCCAGGCGCCGAGGCGAACCCGGTCCCGCGGCGGATTCTGGAAGCCCGGCCCCGGCTTCCAGCCGCTTTCCTTCATGACTTCGAGCATATGGACCATGTTGATCAGGTCCTGCTCGAAGCTGAAGCGGCCGTCCCCCGCATACCGGATCCGCGACATACCCGGCACCTGGTAGTAGCTGCCGTCCGGACGCAGCCCGGGCAGGCGGTTCTGCCAACCCGTGATCAGGTGGTCGCCGTCGAAGGCCATCCACTCGAGCGGGAAGGTCCAGTCCTCGAGCCCCTTCATGCTGTCCTCGAGGAAGCGGAGGATGGCGTCGAGGCCGTCGACCCGTCCCCAGGCCGGGTCGACGAAGACGGCGTCCACGGTGAAGTGGTCCCGGAGGGCATCCCACCAGAGCTCTCCGGCATCGATCCGCTCCCGGGTGCGCTTGTAGACGCCGTAGGCCTCCTCGAGCTCCTGCTGCGAGAATCGTGAGCCTGTGGCGGGTCCCGTGCTCGTCATGCCCTCTCTCCCTGTCCTCGTGCGAGTTCTCGTGCCTCTCGTTCTTCTCGTGGGCCGGCTTCTCCTGCGGGGGAGACCATAGGCCAGGCGGCCCAGGGCCCGGGGGACCGCCCCGGGGTACCCTGATCCTCGAAGTCGGGACCCTTCCGGCCCGCCCGTGGCACGGACCGCGAGCGAACCGGATCACGAACCAGGAGTCCACATGCGATCCAGCTCCCCGCTCGGCGGCCCCCGGCGCACGGCCCTCGCCCTGCTCGGCTTGC
>JANQSB010000515.1 GCA_028284295.1 Myxococcota bacterium
ACCCGGGCGTAGTAGAGGGTGTCCCGAGCCGCCGAAGGGAACTCGTCGTCGCGGAAGGTCGCCTCGCAGTCGCGCCGGTCGGCCGCGCAGTCGAAGCGCCGCCAGGGATCGTCGATCAGCGATCCCACGTCCTCGTCCGGCCGCAGCTGGGGCCGGATCCGCACCACCTCGATCCGCTCGATCCTCCGGCGCGTGTCCGACGGGCGATAGCACTGCCCCGCACACAACTCCTGGACGCGCTCCGCACCGAGAGCGTCGTGCACCGGGTCCGGGCAGCCGTCCACCTGATCGAAGGACCCGACGGCCCGCACGCGAAGCACGGGCGCCGTGCGGCGGGTGACCTCGCTCCCCATCGGCAGGACACCCTCTCCGGGCTCCTCCTCGTCTTCCAGGAGATCGAACCAGAGGAGGATGCGCGGCCCGCTGGTTCCGTAGACGTTCCGGCCCTGCATGGCCTGCCAGATCGAATCGCGATCGCGCCCGTCGGCATGGACCGCGATCAGCCCACCGGTGTAGAGGAAGGACCGCGTCCGCTCCGACTCGTACAGCTGGATTCCCGAGAGCCGGGCCGCGGCCTCCTCGTAGCTTCGCGAGCGCGCGACGGGCGCTTCGGGGGATCCCACGAAGAACTCGCCCACCGGACCGACCTCCGGACGGACCCGGTCCGGAGACTCCGACAGCTCCCGGAGCTCCTTGTAACCGGTCCCGGGACGCGCGCTGTGGATGTCGCTCGAGGCCATGAAGCCCATCCGGAAGCGGCGCGGCGGGGCATCGTCCGGGCCGTCGAAGCCGCCCAGCGCGGAGACGTACTGCGCCGAGCTGGCGGGCCGGTAGTTGAACGAAGGCTGCGCACAGTCCCGGCACTGCCCGGCGTCCCGCCAGTCCTCGGCCGTGGCACCCGGCACGGTGACCTGCATCGACACCCCCGCCCCGGCCGCGTGCGTCCGCGCCTGGTCGGCCCTCTCTGCGCACCGCTCGGCATCCTCGCCCGCGGCCCGACAGCGCTCCTCGACGAGCTGTCCGGCCCGCTCGCACATGGGCAGGTAGTCGGCTCGGGCACCCGGGCATGCGAGCCCCCCCGACCCATCCGCCTCGAGGCTGCGCCAGCTCCGATACACCTCGCTGTCTCCGTGTCCCGAGTAGACCTCGAACAGGCTCTGGCGGGCCGGGTCGTGCATGCCGGCTTCCAGCTGCTTGTCCCAGCTGGAGAGCGGGGGCGTGTAGATCCCCCAGGCAGTGCCATGCGGAATCACGATCGACTCGTGCCCCCACTCGTCGAGCTTGCGGAACAGGTCGCGAGGCGTCTCCGCGACCTCCCGGCAGCCGTCGGGAAGCTCGGGGCTCGGCCCCTCCCCGCACAGCGGGACCTCACCGAGCGCCGTCCAACGCAACGACAGGTCCCGGAAGCGCGGCCCGGCCAACGACATCAGCCCCCGCGCCAGCACGGGCGGCGGATTGTTGGCGAGTCCGCCTGGCGTCGCCGCGATCGGTCGGGCGGGAATCCGACCCTCTTGCGTGTCGCGAAGCACCACGTTCTTGTGTCCGTAGTGGGTGTCCGGCGTCAGGCCGGCCTGGGTCCACTCCCAGCCCAGGAACGCCACCGTATCGGGGTTCGCGACGCTGCCGGCCCGGTCGTTGCACAGGCGAATCGCGTCGACCGTGTTGCGCCAGTCGTCGGGCAGGATGTTCGAGGCGTGATCGTTGATCGACCAGAAGTCGAGCGCCGCGCAGTGACGCGCGAAGTCGCAGGCATCGGCCAGCGTGGCCGCCCCCTGCCCTCCCGTGACGGGCAGGTTCAACATGAACGCATCGAAGGAGATCGTCGAGTGCACGTGCAGGTCCCCGAACAGGATCTGGCGGGGGCCCGGGACGCTCCCCGGATCGCCCGCCCAGGGAACCGACGCCGCGGGTCCGAGCGACCGCGAAGCCTCCACGGGCTCGATCACCTCGCTGTCGTGACGCCCCAGAGCCCCGCGACCGAGCGCGTAGAGGCACAGGACCACGACACCGACCAGAACCGTGAGCCCGATCACCACGCGTCGAAACACGAGAGCTCCCTGCGCCTGTGAACCCACGGAGCCGTACTTCGCGCGAGTTCCGCCTTCCGCCTCTCGGCGACTGCATGGGGGCCCGACTGCGATCCGATGATCGATCGGGTTGCCAAGCCGATCCGGTGGTGACCCAGGCAGAATTCGAATCTGCGACCTTCGGCTTCGGAGGCCGACGCTCTATCCAGCTGAGCTACTGGGCCACGGGGGCCGGAACGTAGCGGAAGCCCTGCGAGATGCATCGTTCGGACCGCGTGGCGGCCACAACGGCCGCTCCCCGAGGCGGGACTCGGGCGAGCATCGAGGCGGCCGGCGCTGCAGGAAGTCGGGGCTCCCCGGTGGCGGGCTGGTGGGACGTAGAGGACTTGAACCTCCGACCCCCGCGGTGTGAGCACGGTGCTCTAGCCAGCTGAGCTAACGTCCCAGGAAGGCGGAGTTTTCTTCATCCGCGACCGGATTTCAAGCGCGCTGGGGCAGAGGCTCACGGGGCGCCGGGGCGCCCCAGCAGGTAGGTGATGTGGGCCGGCTGGCTGCCGACCTTCACCTGACCCGTCTCCCACACGTAGTCGTTCGCCGGCAGCCCGGCGACCAGCGCGTCGAGCTCCTTGGGCGAGTACGCGCGCAGCCCCGAGACGAAGCCGTCCCAGACCACGAAGAGCGGGATCACCGGAACGAGGTAGGTGAAGACGATCCAGCGCCAGTCGAAGGGGCGCAGGAAGGGGCACGCCAGCGCGAACACGACAGGCGCGAAGAGGATGCCCACCAGGTAGGGGACGGTGCGCTCCGGGACGTCGAAGACCGCGATCGGCTGACGCGCGTCGACGGCACTCTGCAGGATGCCCCGCGCGTCGTCGGGCTGGAAGTGGTGGAGTGCATTGAAGAAGGTGCGACAGCCCGCGAGCTTGGACGGCACCTGCTTGGCGTCGACGGGCGCGTCGTGGACCTCGACCCGGCCCTGGGAGCGGGCCGCCACCGCCTCCAGCTGGTCGACGTTGGGGTAGAGATCCGTCAGGACGGCCGAGACCTCCAGGTCCTCGTCGGCCTGCAGCTGGTCGACCACCGCCGGGATCGGCCCGGCGCCCCCCGAGCAGAGATCCACCAGGCGCCGCGCGCCGGTGGCGCGCAGCAGGCCGGCCAGCTTGGGAGCCATGTAGCCCGGCTGTCCGGTGACGTCGGCGGCCAGCCTCAGGTAGGCGGTGCCCGCGTTGCGGAGCACCGCCGGGAACCACGGCTGGTCTTCGAGCCCGAAGAGGTGGATGCGCCCCAAGCGCGCCCAGCCCTCGCCCGCCTGGCGCTTCGAGACGGCCTCGATGAAGGCCCGGAAGAGCGGGTGCGGGGCGAAGGGCTTCGACTTGAACTCCGGGTGGAACTGCGAGCCGACGAAGAAGGGGTGGTCGGGCAGCTCGACGATCTCGGCCAGACGTCCGTCCGGCGAGTTCCCCGAGAACACCAGCCCCGCCGCCTCGAGCTTCTCGCGGTAGTCGTTGTTGAACTCGTAGCGGTGGCGGTGACGCTCCGCGATCTCGGTCTCCCCGTACGCGCTGGCCGCGCGACTGCCCGGGGTGAGGGTGCACGGGTACGCGCCCAGACGCATCGTGGCGCCCTTGTCCTCGATCTCCTCCTGACCGGGGAGCAGGCCGATCACGGGGTGCGGGGTGTCGGGATCGATCTCGGTGGAGTTGGCTCCCTCGCAGCCCGCCACGTGCCGAGCGAACTCGCAGACGGCCATCTGCATGCCGAAGCAGATGCCGAGGAAGGGGATGCCGTTCTCGCGCGCGTACTGCACCGCTCGGATCTTGCCCTCGGTCCCGCGGCTGCCGAAGCCATGGGGGACCAGGATGCCCTGGGAGTCCCGCAGTGCCGTCGCGTCCTCGAGCTTCTCGCTGTCCACGTACTCGATCTTCACGCGGGCGCCGAGCGGAATGCCGCCGTGCACCAACGCCTCGTTGAGGCTCTTGTAGGACTCCGTCAGGTCGACGTACTTGCCCACCATGGTGATGGTGAGCTCCTGGCGGGGCTCGCGCAGAGTCTGGACCACCGCCTCCCACTTGCGCAGGTCGGGCTGCCCGGTCCACATGTTCAGCACCTGGGAGACCTTCTCGTCGAGCCCCTCCTGGTGGAACACCAGCGGCACCTCGTAGATGGTGTCCACGTCCTTGGCGGTGATGACCGCGTCGTCGTCGACGTTGCAGAAGAGCCCGATCTTGCCCTTGATGGCCTTGTCGAGGTAGCGGTCGGTCCGGGCCAGGATGATGTCCGGCGCCAGACCGACGGCCTGCAGCTCCTTCACGGAGTGCTGCACGGGCTTGGTCTTCAGCTCGCCGGCCGCCGACAGATACAGGACCGGTGCCACGTGGACGAA
Source organism: Myxococcota bacterium (assembly GCA_028284295.1). Taxonomy (GTDB): domain Bacteria; phylum Myxococcota_A; class UBA9160; order UBA9160; family UBA4427; genus JAJDAN01. The sequence continues at coordinate 4,411 of JANQSB010000515.1, forward strand.
GCAGGTGTGCTCCCGGCCGACCGAGGCCCGGAACTGGCGGATCGCTTCCAGGAAGGGCAGCGACTCGATGTCGCCCACCGTGCCGCCGATCTCGACCAGGATCACGTCCACGCCTTCGCTGGCGATGGCGATGCGCTCCTGGATCGCGTCGGTGATGTGCGGAACGACCTGGACGGTGCCGCCGAGGTAGTCGCCGTGGCGCTCCCGCGCGAGAACCGTGTCGTAGATGCGCCCGGCCGTGACGTTGTTGACCTTGCCCATCTCGGAGGTGGTGAAGCGCTCGTAGTGCCCCAGGTCGAGGTCGGTCTCGGCGCCGTCCTCGGTGACGTAGACCTCCCCGTGCTGGAACGGGTTCATGGTCCCAGGGTCGACGTTCAGGTAGGGGTCGAGCTTCAGGAAGGTCACGTCGAGGCCGCGGGCCTCGAGCAGTGCGCCGATGGAGGCCGAAGCGAGCCCCTTGCCCAGGGACGACATCACGCCGCCCGTCACGAAGATGTACTTGGTCTGCCTGGTGCGCATCGTTCGTCCTCACCCCCCGGTTTCTCGCTCGTTTCGCCAAACACCGTCCCGGCGTTCGGATGGCCCACAAGAGAAACGGGAGGCCGGATGGCCTCCCGTTTCGTCGAATCAGTCTTCTGTCCCGCCTCGAATCAAGGCGTGTCCTCCGGCTAGCGCTTCGAGAACTGATAGCGCGCCCGGGCCCCCTTCTGCCCGTACTTCTTGCGCTCCTTGCGCCGCGGGTCACGGGTGAGGAAACCGGCCCGCTTCAGGACCAGGCGCTGGTTGGGGTCGAGCTTCTCGATCGCGCGGGCGATTCCGTGCCGCAGGGCACCGGCCTGGCCGGTCGTCCCCCCACCGTGGATGTTGGCCACGATGTCGTATCGGTCCATCGCGTCGGTCAGCTCGAGCGGCTTGCGGACCATCAGCTGGTCGGCGGCGCGCGGGAAGTAGTCGTCCATCTCCTTGCCGTTGACCTTGATGATCCCGGCGCCGAGCTTCAGGCGGACGCGGGCGATGGCGGTCTTGCGCTTTCCGGTGGCGGCGATGACGTCAGCCAAGGGGCAGCTCCTCGGGCTTCTGGGCAGCGTGCTTGTGATTCGGGCCGGCGTAGACCTTGAGCTTCGACGCCATCTTCCGACCCAGGGCGTTCTTGGGAAGCATCCCGATCACGGCCTTGCGCACGACACGGTCCGCGTGCGGACCCGAGAGCAGCTTGTCGGCGTTGATGGTCCGAAGACCCCCCATGTAGCCGGAATGCCGGTGGTAGAGCTTCTGCTCCCGCTTGTTGCCGGTGAGCTTGACCTTCTCGGCGTTCACCACGATGACGTGATCGCCGGTGTCGACGTGCGGCGTGAAGATGGGCTTGTGCTTGCCGCGCAGAACGGTGGCGACGCGCGTGGCCAGCCGACCCAGCACCATGTCCGTCGCGTCGACGACGAACCACTTGCGCTCGACCTCGGCCGGGCGTGCACTCTGGGTGGCGCGGTGAGCCGAAGCTCCCATCGGTGACTCTCCTGATTGCCCTGGTTGCGCCTGCCGCTCGCGCTCTCGGAGCCCCGGAATGCGGACGCGGGCGGGCTCGGGCAGCCCTTCCGGGGTCGCAGACGGGCCATTGGGTACCGGAGGGGACAGGCGCAGTCAAGGGTGCGCGGCCGGTCAGTCCCGGGCCAACGCCCCGGGATACAAGCAGAATGTGACCCGGCCAGCCTTCGGGCGCTGTGGGCCCCCGAGGGCAACCCGGGCGCTGCACTGATGCCCAGCGGCCCGTCCTCTATCGTAGCCGCCATGAGCGACCCGAAGCGCCCCGCCACCGCGGAGGCAGAGCTCGAGGCCCGGCGACGGCAGACCCTGGCCGAGCTGGAGTCCCTGCACGGAACCCGGGCCATCGGCGCCGAGGAGTACCGTCGGCGCGCCGAGGTGGCGCGACGGGCCGAGGACGAGGCCGAGCTCGAGTCCGTCCGGCCCGGCGTCGACGAGACACGCCCGGCCGTGCCCGCCGCGGCCCCTCGCCCCGCCGCGCCGGCCGTCCCCGCCACGCCGCGGGTGGCGCCCGAGGACGAGACGCAGCTCGTCTGGGCCTTCCTGGGCGGAGCTGCCCGCAAGGGACCCTGGGAGCCGCCGGAGATCCTCAACGTGGTCTCGGTCCTGGGCGGCGTCGACCTCGACTTCCGGGCCGCGGCACTGCTCGAAGGAGTGACCGAGGTCAAGGTGCTGGCCTTCCTGGGGGGGACGACGATCATCGTGCCCGACGACGTCGACGTGGAGGTGAACGGTGTCGCCATCATGGGCGGCTTCGATCACGTGTCCCAGCACCTGCCCGGCGAGGGGCGGCCGCTCATCCGCATCTCGGGCCTGGCCCTGCTCGGCGGCGTCGAGGTCAAGGTCAAGCCGGTCCAGGAGGAGAGCACCCTGGACCGCATCGCCCGGCGGGTGCGCGACCTGGTCTGAACGCGCCTCGAGCCGGGCAGCCCGTCAGCGGGCCCGTTCGCGCTTCCGCTCGAGGATGAGCCGCTCGTAGGCCCGGGCCGCGCAGTCCGCCAGTGCGCCGAGGGCGGCCACCGAGGTCTCTCCCAGCGCATTCGAGCCGTTGTCGCAGTAGAGCAGGTTCACGACCCGCTCCCGGATCCGGATCGGCTGCACCAGCAGGTCCTGGATGTCCGAGCGGTCGAGGCTCTCCAGCAGCCGACCGTCGATGCCGCCTTCGGGCGGAGCCCCCCGGAACGCAAAGCCGGTCACGGCGGGGTGGGCGAAGATGCTGTGGACCCCCAGCGGCACCTCGAGATCGGTCAGGCGCGCCTGCACGTCGGTGCTGCTGGCCCGGAAGGGTGTGACCTTGCCGCCGTTCACCAGGAAGAGAACGGCCACCTCGCAGTGGGCCCGGGCCAGCTCGAGCACGGACTCGACGATGCCGTCCCGCTCGCCGGCGCCCGCCAGCCGTGCCTCGAGCTCCGCCACCCGGGCGGGGCTCGGAGGTGGCGCGTCGCCCGGGGCGGCCACGGCTCCGGGCACGGGCTCGAGCAGCTCGTCGACCACCATCTCCTCGAGGAGCAGCTCCTCGTCGGGCTCCGGCTCGTCCGCCGCGCCCGAGGCGACCGCCGGATCCGACGACGCGTCCAGCTCCGGACGCAGCACGTCGTCCTCGAACCAGCGGTCGAGCACCGCGGGGGCCTGATCGGGAGTCGCGATACGCGGCTCGTCGGAAGCGTCGTCGGACCCGTCGCTCGCGGCGTCCGGGCTGCTCGCGAACGGGTCGTCGAGGGTGCGGCCCAGGTTGGCGGTCTCGGTCTCGGAGAGCCTCATGTCCGTACGGCGCAGGCGCGCCGCCAGGTTCACGTAGCGGGGATGGCGATCGATCTGCAGGTGGATCTCCAGCCAGTAGAGCAGCCGGATCTCCGGCAGGACGTACGGGACCACCGGCCGGTTGGCGGCGGTGGACACGAAGTCCCGCTGCTCCTCGTCGTCGGGGTCCACCATCGCCACGTGGAGCGCTTCGCGGTCGAGGTGCAGGGGCAGCAGCTTCAGCCGCCGGATGAGGGGCATCGGCACCACCTGGATGGCCTTCTGCGCCGGACTCTCCAACCACGGAAGCGGCGCCAGGGGCAGGCCGTGGAAGGCGCACAGGTGCTCGGCCAGCTCGTCGAGGCCCAGGTAGCCGATCTCGACCAGGTTGGTCCCCAGCCGACCGCCGTAGACGACCTGGGAGCGGACCGCCTCGGCGAGCTGCTCCGCAGTCAGGATGCCCTGGTCGACGAGCCAGCTGCCGAACTTCGACTTCTTCTGCGGATCCCCCATCCAGGCCTCCTCGAGCCCTGGATCGGCCGTTCGGCGGCCCGCCCGTAGCCCGGGCCCGCGAGCAGCGCGGAAGCGCCTCCTCACGCCGCCCGGCATCGGGCCGGGTGTTACGCTGGCGGCCGGCACCGGGCCCGACCTCCGAGCCCGACCCGAGAAGCCCGACCTTCCATTCCAGGAGCACCCGATGACCGAGAGCCGCGCCCGCCTGACCAAGCAGCACATGGGGATCCGCGACGGGCTCCCGCTCGAGGCGTCGTCCGGCGACCTCGAGGCCCTCCGGGCCGACGTCCAGCGCCTGATGGACATGGAAGCGATCCGCCAGCTCAAGCACGCCTACTTCCGCTGCATCGACTCGGCGAACTTCGAAGAGCTCGAGACGCTCTTCCACGAGGACGTGCTCGTCCACTTCAAGGGGGGCAACTACGAGTGGAAGCTGCAGGGGCGAGCCGAGTACCTCGCGTCGATCCGGAAGTCGTTCACCAGGAAGGCGATCGGGCACCACAACGGCCATCAACCCGAGATCCAGATGCTGTCCGACCGGGAGGCGACCGGGATCTGGTATCTCGCCGACCACATGTGGATCCAGCCGAGCTTCTACACGACCGGGACGGCCCTCTACTGGGACCGCTACGTGAAGGAGGACGGCCGCTGGCTGATCCGGGAGACCCGCTACGAGCGGCTGTACGAGTTCATGCAGGCGCTCGAGGAGCCGATCGCTCCCTCGTCCCACTATCTCGCGCACCACGGCGCCGACCCGGACTGAGCCGGGAGCCACCGGCCCTCAGCCGGGCAGCCACTCCAGCCAGCGTCCGTGGGGGTTGCAGCGCGCGGCCAGGACGGTCTGCCGCTGCCCCTCCCGATAGACCGTGTACCGCAGCTCCGAGCATCGATCGCCGGTGCCCTCCACGCTGACGAAGTGCACGGGGCGCCGCCGCGACGCCGCCTGCATGCACTTGAAGGTCGCGATCAGGTCTTCGCGCGGAAACTGGTACAGGGTGTGGGTGCCGTAGATGCACAGGCTGGCGTCTTCGGGTGCGCGGTCGATGAGCCCGGGGAGCGCCCGGCTCGCGTCGCCCGCAACCAGCTCCGGAGCGGCCTCGCGGGCGATCGAGATGGCCGCGGTGATGCGGGCCTGCCTTCCCGCGTGGTCGGGCCAGACCAGGGCGCGCAGCCACTGGACCTGGTCGGGGTCGCGAACGTCGATGGGATGGATGTCGACCCCGCAGCGGCTCGCCACCGGAATCTCGTGGGGCAGCTCGGGTAGCGGCGTCCGGGCCTGGCACTCGACGCGCACCCCCGACGTGGGGTCGCCCCACTCGGTTCCGGATCCGTCGCGAGGGTCGTCGCGATGGTCGTAGCGATAGAAGAAGCGGTCCCATTGCAGGTTCAGTCCGGCGCTGGGGCCGATCTCGATCAGCGCCAGCGGCTGGTGCCCGCCGTCCTGGAAGGCTCGCGCGAAGGCCGGCAGCAGACCGCTGCATCGCTGCAGCACGTTGGTCTGGACGAGCCGCGTCGCGATCAGCTGCTCGATCGCGCTGCGGTGCGCCAGACACAGCTCGCGAAAGACCGGAAAGGCCGTTTCCACGGGCCGGGCCTCTCCCTCGGCGAGATCCGGGTACCAGGCCCGCAACGGATGTCCCAGGCCACCCAGCAACAGGTAGTGGACCGCCGCGAAGAGCAGGTTCGGGGGAGGCTGGCTCTCGGGGGCACGGGCGGCCATCGACAGCAGCTCCCGGTCGGCACGGATCTCCTGGCACAGCGCCCGGTACAGGTGTGCGTCGAGCTGCGGACATTCGACCTCGCCGAAGTAGTCGAACTGGTAGGCGAGATCGTCGAGGTCGCGAGACGGGTAGTCGGGACGCGGTCGCGCAAGAGCTTCGGGCATGCCGGCGGTATAGCGGGCCGGAAGCTGGATCCGCCCATCCACGTCCCCGCGAGGGCGCAATCAACCCATCAACGATGGCGTCCTGGAGCTCCGCTCAGACGTTGAAGCGGAAGTGGACCACGTCGCCGTCCTGCACCACGTAGTCCTTCCCCTCGACGCGCAGCTTGCCGGCGTCGCGGCACTTCGCCTCGCTGCCCTCGGCGACGAGGTCGTCCCAGCGGATGACCTCCGCGCGGATGAAGCCGCGCTCGATGTCCGAGTGGATCTTGCCCGCTGCCGCCGGTGCCGGCGTGTCCCGGCGCACCGCCCAGGCCCGGCACTCGTCGGGCCCGGCCGTCAGCATGGCGATCAGGTCGAGCAGGCCGTAGGCGGCGCGGATGAAGCGGTGGCTGGCGGGCTCCTCGAGACCGAGCGACTCCAGGAACTCGTTCTGGTCCTCGGCCTCCATCTGCGCGATGTCCATCTCGATCTGCGCCGACAGCACCACGAGTCCCAGGCCCCGCTCGTCGGCCGCTTGCTGCACGTCGTCCGGCGCCGCCTCGCCGATACCCTCCTCGGGCACGTTCAGGACCAGCAGCAGCGGCTTGCGGGTGAGGAACGCGTAGCCCGTGATGGACTTCTCTTCCGCCTCACTGAGGGTCATCGAGCGGAGCGGCTGCTCGCTCTCCAGATGCGCCTGGATGCGCTCCTGCAGAGCCAGCTCGCGGGGGTCGCTGCGATCCTTGCGCAGCCGGGCGACCCGCTGCTCGACGATCTCCAGGTCCGCGAGGATGGTTTCGGTCTCGAGCTCGGCCATCTCTCCCAACGGATCGGGCGCCGCACCCGCGGCATCGGGGAAGCCGCGTAGCACCTGGCAGAGCGCGTCCACGTCCCGCATGGCGTTGAGGGTCGCGCGATCGAGTCCTCCCCGGTCCGCACTCCCGGCCGCCCCACCGGGATTGGCCAGGTCCGTGAAGGTGACCTCCGCGTAGGTGGTCTTCTTGGGCGTGTAGAGGCGGGCCAGGGCGTCGACACGCGGGTCGGGAACCTTCACGACACCCAGGTTCGCCTTGCCCGAGCCGGCCGCATAGCCGGTCTCGACCGGCATGCCCGTCAAGGCTCCGAACACGGTGCTCTTTCCGCACCCGGGCAGGCCGACGACTCCGATCTTCATGGCGGGCAGACCTTAGGGAAGGTCTGCACGGGGTGCAGGCCCCTCAGCCGTGTCGCCGCACCCGGACCCAACCCCAGCCGGCCGCCAACAGGGTGAGCGTCAAGGAGACGAGCGCCGCGGGCGACAACGAAGGCACGCTCGCGTAGGTGCAGGCGTCGCCCACGCCGTCGAGGTCGGTGTCTTCCTGCCCGGGGTTCGCGTCGTAGACACAGTTGTCGCAGCTGTCCCCGTAGCCGTCGCCGTCCACGTCCTCCTGGCCTCCGTTCGAGACCACCGGGCAGTTGTCCACGTCGCCACAGGCCCCGTCGCCGTCCACGTCGTCCAGCGGATCGAACGGGCAGACGTCGCAGGCGTCCCCCGCGCCGTCGTTGTCCGTGTCGTCCTGGCTTCCGTTGGAGACCGACGGGCAGTTGTCCACGTCGCCGCAGACGCCGTCCCCGTCCGTGTCGTCCAGGGGATCCAGCGGGCAGACGTCGCAGGCATCCCCGGCGAGGTCGGCGTCCGTGTCGTCCTGGGACGGGTTCGAGACCGAGGGGCAGTTGTCCACGTTCGCGCAGAAGCCGTCGGCGTCCGCGTCGTCCAGCGGATCGAAGGGGCAGGCGTCACAGGCGTCCCCGGCACCATCGGTGTCGCTGTCGGCCTGGGTGGGGTTCGAGACCGCCGGGCAGTTGTCCACGTCGCCGCACGCCCCGTCGCCGTCCACGTCGTCGAGGGGATCCAGCGGGCAGACGTCGCAGGCATCTCCGGCGCCGTCGCTGTCGGCGTCGTCCTGCGTGCCGTTCGACACCGACGGGCAGTTGTCCACGTCGCCGCACACCCCGTCGCCGTCCGTGTCGTCCAGCGGGTCCATCGGGCAGACGTCGCAGGCGTCGCCCGCCAGGTCTCCGTCGCCGTCGTCCTGGGTCGGATTCGAGACGGCCGCGCAGTTGTCGTCGCAGCTCAGGACCTGGCCGCCCGTGCAGAGGCCGTCGCCGATCACCTGGGAGCCGTCCCCGTCGTCCAGCACGCCGTCGGAGTCCGTGTCCAGAGTCGAGAGCAGGTCCGCGTAGGCGAGATCGAGCGCCGGCCTGAAGTACGGGGTGCCGTCGTCGGGGTTGGGAGTCGTGGAGCCGTGTGTCGTCAGCAGCGACTCGACCTCGGCGGGCGTCAGCGTGGGGTCGACGTCCAGGAGAAGCGCCGCGGCAGCCGTCGCGTAGGCGGTGGCCGCCGAGGTCCCGCCGATGTTGCGACTGACCCCACCGCCGACTTCGATACTGCGCGCCTTCCACGAGGGCATCAGGATGTCGAGCTGCGAGCCGGCGTTGGAGAAGCACGCGAAGGTCCCGGCGGGCCCCGGCGCGTCGGTACAGGTCTGGCTGCACGTCGGAGGATTCAGACAGTTCCAGGTCACCGTCGCGTTGTAGGCGTCGTAGTAGCCGCCGACGGCGAAGGCTTCCGGGACACAGGCCGGGAACGAGATGCCGTCGTCGTAGCCGTTGTTTCCGGCCGCCGCGAACACCAGGACTCCGGCGTTGCGCAGGTCCTCGATCAGATCGGAGGTGATGCTCGTGGTGCAGAGGTTGGGCAGCGGCGGGTCGTAGTCTCCTTCGTCCGACAGGCTCAGGTTGACGGCCCGGATCCCGTAGCTGGCGTGGTTCGTCTTGACCCAGTCGAGACCGGCCTCAAGGTCGGAAAAGCTGCCGTTGGCCGAGTCCGACAGGACACGAACCGCCACCACGCCCGCCTTGCGCGCGACCCCGGGCGAGATCTCCCGGTTGGAGGTGATGATGCCGACCATGGCCGTCCCGTGGCCGTCGCCCGGATCGTCGTCCTCCGCCGCGTTCCCGGTGGTCTGGGTGTTCATGCCGTTCGGACAGCACGGCCCGTTCGAGCTGCAGAAGCAGGCCTGGGCGACGATGTCGCCCTCCTGGAGAAGGGAGTGATCCGTGTCGACGCCGGTATCGAGCACCGCCACGTTCACCCCGCTGCCGTCGATGCCGGCCGCCACCAGGACGTCGGATCCGAGCTGATCGGCGCCTTGAACCATCGCCGGGCGCAGGCTGCCGTCGAGATAGACCCGCTCGACCGCGGGGTCCGCCTCGAGCGCCGCGATCGCTTCGCGGCTCGCCCAGGTCGCGTAGCCGGCGGTCGACTCGTAGCGTCGCCGCAGCTGGAACGACGCGCGCGGCATTCGGTCGAGGGACCGCTGCTGGCGATCGCGGACGGCGAGGCGCCGGGCGCCCCGCTCGCGCGGCAGGCCGGCGCGCCGAAGCTTGACGATGACGGGCAGCAGCTCGGAGCT
>JANQSB010000520.1 GCA_028284295.1 Myxococcota bacterium
GAAACGGCGACAACCAGTTCTACATCGTGGACGCCGGCTTCAACGCCCTGGCGCGTCCGGTGCTCTACGGCTCCTACCACCCGATGTCGTTGGCGCCCCGCGACGGGCGCGCCATCGCGGCGCCGCCCCAGGACGTCGTCGTCGGGGGCCCGCTCTGCGAGTCCGGGGACATCTTCACCCAGGAGGAAGGTGGCTTCGTGCGGAGCCAGCCCCTCCCGCCGGCCGAGGTCGGCGACCTGCTCGTCATCGAGTGCGCGGGCGCATACGGCTTCGTGATGGCGTCGCGCTACAACGGCAAGCCGATGCCCGCGGAGCTCCTGGTGCGCGACGGCGAGGCCGTCCTCGTTCGCGAGCGCGAGACCCTCGACGACCTCATGCGCGGCGAGCGCATTCCCTAGCCCCGGCGCCGGCCCCGATGACGGCGGTGTTCGCCCGCGAACGGACGGTCCGAGCCGAGGACACCGACCAGTTCGGTCACGTGAACAACCTCGTGTGGCTGCGTTTCACGCTGGAGCTGGCGACGGCGCACTCGGACGCGGTCGGCTGGGACGCGGCGCGCTATCGCGAGGCGGGCGTGGTCTGGATCGTCCATCGTCACGAGATCGACTATCTGCGGCCGGCGCTTCCGGGGGAGCGGCTGCTCGAGGAGACCTGGATCGAGACGATGCGCGGCGCTCGCTGCCTCCGGGCCTACCGGTTCTCGGGTGCGGAGACGCTGCGGGTCGAGGCGCGCACCACCTGGGTGCTCACCCGCGGCGCGAGCGGGCGGGCGTGCCGCATCACCCCGGAGCTGCTCGAGGCCTTTCCGCTCGCCGATCGAGGGTAGAGTCCGGGCCGGGCTTCCCTCCGGGGATCTCGCTTTCCGGGCTGAGATTTCGCCCGAGACGGTCTAGACTTTGAATATCATTTAATTTGCTCGCCCCCGGATCGATCCCGGGGCCGAGCCCCCGCCCTCGGGCGCAACACACGTGGCTGGTATGCCCCGCTTCAGCGCGAAGCGCGGCCCTGGACCGCACCGCAACCGGGAGAACCCATGACACAGTTCGATACGGTCATCCTGAACGGCACCGTCATTGACGGTACCCGCACGAACCCCCGCTTCCGGGGCGACATCGGGATCAAGGACGGCAAGATCGTCGAGATCACCCGCGCGAAGCTCGACCCGAGCTCGGCGGACACCGTCCTCGACGCCGAGGGCAAGGTTGTCGCGCCCGGCTTCGTCGACCTGCACACGCACTACGACGCGCAGATCCAGTGGGATCCCTACTGCACCCTCTCGGGCTGGCACGGCGTGACCTCGCTGGTGCTCGGCAACTGCGGCTTCGGCTTCGCGCCGGTCGCCCCCGAGAACCGCGACCGCTCGATGCTCAGCATGTCGCGGGTCGAGGCGATCCCCTTCGACGCGATGAAGGAAGGGATGCTCTGGGACTGGATCACCTTCCCCGAATGGCTCGACACCCTCGAGCGAATTCCCAAGGGCATCAACGTGATCACCTACGTGCCGGTCGGCCCGCTGATGGTCTGGGTGATGGGCCTCGACGCCGCGAAGAGCCGCGAGCCCACCGCCGAAGAGACCGCCGAGATGTGCCGTCTCCTCGAACAGGGCATCGAAGCCGGCGCCTGTGGCTGGTCGGTGCAGCGTCTCGGCGACAGCTTCACCTCGGTGCAGCGCGATTACGACGGCAGCCCGATGGTGACCGACTGCATGAGCGACGAGCTCTGCTTCGCCTTCGCCGATGTCGTGGCGAAGCGCGAGGGGATGCACATCCAGATCACCCAGGCCAAGGAAGACTTCCGCGAAGACCTGAAGTTCGTCGAGGCCCTCGGCGCCCGCGCCAAGTGCCCGATCCTCTTCAACGTGGTGGCGGCCAACAACTACCACCCGAAGCAGAGCAAGCGACTGCTCCAGTGGGCGGAAGACTGCCAGGCCAAGGGCATCCAGATCTTCCTGCAGGGCGCCACGGTGCCCAACGACCTGACCTACACCTTCGAGGACTTCAACCTCCTCGACGGTCAGGACGACTGGCGCGAGGTGACCCTCGGCGACGTCGACGAGCGTATGCGCAAGATGCAGGACCCGAAGATGCGCGAAGCGCTGCGTCACGACTACGACCACGGCCGCATGCCGATCGCGTGCGGGCCGATCCGCGAGTTCCAGATCAAGGACGTGGTGAACGAGGACAACAAGAAGTGGATCGGGATGAACCTGCAGGAGCTGGGTGAGGCCCAGGGCGTGCATCCGATCGACGCCTTCCTCGACCTCGTCGTCTCGGAGAAGCTCCAGACGACGATCTACACCCCGCCCTTCAACACCGACGTCGAGCTCAACCGGGAGATCATGGCGTCGGAGTTCACGGTGCCGGGCGTGTCGGACGGCGGCGCGCACACCAAGTTCGTGACGATCGGTCGCTTCACGACGGAGTTCATCTCCGACTTCGTGCGCGACAAGGACATCATGAGCCTGGAAGAGGCCCACTACCGCCTCTCGGGCCTGCCCTCCAAGATGGCCGGGTTCAACGACCGCGGCACGATCGCGGAAGGCATGCCGGCCGACATCGTGATCTACGACCTCGAGAAGATCCGTCCGACCGAGTCGGAAATCGCCCACGACTTCCCGGGCGGCGAGTGGCGCCGGATTCAGAAGGCCGAGGGCTACGAGTGGATCATGGTGAACGGCGAGGTCACCTTCGAGAACGGCGAGTGCACGGGCAAGACCCCGGGCGTGCTGCTGCGGGGTGGCCAGGCCTAGTGCGGCGAGCGGGCCGCCAGGCCCGCGCGCAGCGCGCCGCAGGCGAGAGAAGTCAACCAAGTTGACCCTCGCCCCGGCGAAGACCCAGAAGAGCGCCTACGCTTTTTGCGTAGGCGCTCTGTCGTTGAGGATCACGCTATGGATGACACCCAGTTCGAAGCGCGAATCGAGGCGGGCGAGAGCATCGAGCCCAAGGACTGGATGCCCGAGCGCTACCGCAAACAGCTGATCCGCATGATGTCTCAGCACGCGCACTCCGAAGTGGTGGGGATGCTGCCGGAGGGCAACTGGATCACCCGCGCGCCCTCGCTGCGGCGCAAGATCGGTCTGCTCTCGAAGGTGCAGGATGAGGGCGGACACGGGCTCTACCTCTACGCGGCGACCGAGACCCTCGGTGTGAGCCGCGACGAGCTGATCGAGGCGCTCCTCGACGGCAGCGCGAAGTACTCGGCCATGTTCAACTACCCGACCCCGTCCTGGGCGGACATCGGGGCGATCGGTTGGCTCATCGACGGCGCCGCGATCGTGAACCAGACCATGCTCACCGACTGCTCCTACGGCCCCTACAAACGCGCGATGATCCGCATCTGCAAGGAGGAGAACGCGCACCAGCGTCAGGGCTACGAGATCGTCACCACCCTGGCCCGCGGCACCGAGACCCAGCGTCGGATGGCCCAGGAGGCGGTGGACCGCTGGTACTGGCCGGCGCTCACCCTCTTCGGGCCCCACGACGCCGACTCGAAGAACAGCGACGAGCTCACCCGCTGGGGCATCAAACGCAAGAGCAACGACGAGCTGCGCCAGTGGTTCATGAATCGCGTCGTGCCGCAGGCGAAGGCGATCGGAATCGAGTTCCCCGATCCCGGGCTCCACTACGACGAGACGAGCGGAGACTGGCGCCACGGGCCGATCGACTGGGACGAGTTCCGCCGCGTCCTCGCCGGCTCGGGCCCCTGCAACCGCGACCGGATCGAGGCGCGTCGCAGCGCCCACGAAGACGGCGCGTGGGTCCGCGAAGCCGCGGCCGCCTACGAGGCCAAGCGGCGCGAGCGCGCGGCGTGAGCGAGACGGCGGAGTGGCCTCTGTGGGAGGTCTTTGTCCAGGCCAAGGAGGGGGCGGCCCACCAGCACGCCGGCAGCGTGCGCGCGGCCGATCGCGAGCTGGCCCTGCAGCACGCCCGCGATACCTACGCCCGCAGGCCGCCCGTGTTCAGCCTCTGGGTCGTGCCGAGCGAGGCGATCGTGGCGTCGGCGGGGCGCGACCGCGAAGAGCTCTTCGACCCGGCGGACGACAAGGTGTACCGACACCCGCAGTTCTACCGGGTGCCGCGTGGGGTGCGCGGACCGTGAGCGGGCTGCCGGAGGCCCTCCTGGCGCGCGCCGACGATCGGCTCGTGCTGGGGCACCGGCTCTCGGAATGGTGTGGCCACGGCCCCGCCCTCGAGGAGGACCTAGCCCTCACGAACGTCGCCCTCGATCTGCTCGGCAGCGCCCAGCAGCTCTACGAGTGGCTGGCGAGCCGTCTCGACCCGCCGCGCGATGCCGACACCCTGGTGTTCTTCCGCGGTCCGACCGAGTACCGCAACCTGTTGCTGGTCGAGCAACCGAACCGCGACTTCGCCCACACCCTGGTCCGGCAGTTCTTGTTCGACGCCTACGAGGCGGCGTGGCTGGCCGAGCTGCCGTCGGCGGTCCGTGACGACCCAGACCTGGCCGCCTGGGCCGTCACCGCCGAACGCGACGGGCGCTACCACCTGCGCCACAGCGACACCTGGGTGCGCAGACTGGGTGACGGTACCGACGAGAGCCACGCGCGCTGCCAGACGGCGGTCGACGTGCTCTGGAGCTGTTGCGAGGAGCTCTTCACACCCGACGCACTCTGCCCAGCCCAAGCGGCCGCCCGGGTCGAGGAGCGCTGGCGCGCCCGGGT
>JANQSB010000531.1 GCA_028284295.1 Myxococcota bacterium
GCCAGGGGCCCGTCGGTCCGAAGCTCCGGTAGCTCTTGCCCTTGTAGAACTGGGTCTCCGGGATCTGGACGTCCCGGGCGCTGACGTCGTTCACGAGCACCAGGGCTCCGACGAAGTCGGCGAGGTCGTCTTCGCGCACCTCGACGGGCGCGGCGACTTCCCGCGAGAAGACGAGGCCGATTTCGACCTCGTAGTCGAGGAACTCGACGTGGGACGGACTCACGATGTCGGCGTCCGCCGGCGAGAGACACGAGGATGCCTTGCGGAAGAAGATGTTGAACGGGCTGCTGACCGGGTCGAAGCCCGACTCCCGCAGGTGTGAGTGGTAGTTGATCGCCTGGCAGAGGAACTGTCGGTCCGGGGTGATCGGGGACAGGACCTCGATCTCGGAGAGCGCGAGCGGCTCGGCGGCCGCAGTGCTCCCGCTGCGCGCCTCGGCGGCTCCGTGGAGCATGAAGTCCCGCGTCGTCGGGTAGTCCCCGGCGACGGGGAGGACCCGGGAATCCTCGACGCGCCCCCAGCCCACGGACCCCTGGTGCCGGTAGCGAACGACGTTCACGGCCATTCTGCGACTTCCGCCTCCTTCCGCCGGACGCGCTGGACGGCGCCCGCACGCAGCGCGGACCCGCCCCGAGCGAACGCGACGTGTCTGAAGCTAGTGGCTCGGACTCTCGGCCGAGCGGGGTCGCCCCGCCCGGAGCCGCGCGGCGAGCAGGCGCGCCAGGTTCCGTACCGCCTTCCAGTTCCAGCGCGACACGACGAAGGAGACCGACGGCGGGGGGCCCCAGTACTCCTCGAGGTCCGCGAACTCGCAGTCGGAGGGCACGGTGTCCTCGTTGACGAGGTCGGTGTCGATCCAGTGCTCGTGGATCACGCCCCAGGGGTTCGCCCAGTAGTCGTAGATCTGGCCGCCGTAGCGGTGCCGTCCCACTCCCCAGACCGACCGGCGCTTCTTCGCCTTGAGGTGGTGGTGACCCGCCATGAGGTCGTCGAGGTTTCCCACCTCGAAGGCCATGTGCTGGACGCGCGTGCCCTCGTCGAGCGCGTACTGGAAGCCGACGACGTGGTGGTCGACGAACTCCGGTCCGCGGTCGAGGGCGGCGAAGCGCATCTGCGTGCCACCGCCCGGGAGCAGGACCTCGTCGGACTTCCGCAGCCCGAAGCGCTCGTGGTACCACGCGTACAGGGAGACCGGGTCGGCGCTCTCGAGGACCAGGTGTCCGAGCCGGCGGACGTGCGCCGGGCCCGGGTGCACCCCCGGCAGCGGCCCCTGGCGCTCGCGGCGGCCATCCACGTTGAGAACGTGGGACGGCGCGGCGGCGAGCGGCTCCAGGGGGGTCTGGCCGTGGACGATCTCGACCTGCATGCCGTTGGGATCGCGGAGACGTACCACCTGGCCGCCGGCGGGCTCGTCGAGCTTCTCGATCGCCGAGGCCCCGTCGGTCTTCGAGATCGCTTCGAGATCCGCCGCGTCGTCCGTCTCGAAGGCGATCGCCGTCACCTCGGCCGCGCCCTGGCTCAGCACGTAGCAGGGCGGCTCCGGGTCGGTGCCGCGGAGGTAGACGGCCGAGTCGGTGCGGGTTGCCACCCGGAGCCCGAACTGGACGAGGAAGGACTCGGCCTCGTCGAGATCGGGCGCCGACACGCGCACGTAGGCCAGGCGCTTCACCTTGATGATCGGTCGCGTCATCTCGAATCTCCCAGGATCCCGGCGAGGACTGCGGTGAGTGCGGCGGCCGGCGCGTCGGGAATCGATGCGGCCCGCCAGGCGACGTGCTGGTCGGGTCGGACGAGCAGGGCGCCGCTCTCCCCGACGCCGCAGCTCTCCTGCCAGTCGTCGCCCGGAAGCGGCGCATCGACGCCCACGCGAAGCTGGGTCAGCGGAAGCTGCGGAGCCGCCGCCAGGGCCTCGGCCCAGCGCTCGTGCGCGCCGAAGCTGACCAGCGTGAAGCCCTCGTACGGGATCCAGTCGAGTGTCGAGCGACCGGCGCCCTCGCGGTCGACCCACGCGTGAGGCAAGCGCGCCCCCGGGAGCGCCGTGGGCTCGTAGTCGCGTGTCGATGCGGGCGGCCGTGCCGTACCGTCGGACACGACGGCACCCGTCTCGTACACGAAGCCGAGCTGGAGCCCGAGCATGTCGAAGTGCTCCGCCTGCTCGGCGATGGCGGCCGAGACCGCCCGCCGCTTGTCCGGGTCGGCGAGGGAAGCCACCATGCGGGCCGTGGTGGGCTCGAGGTCGGTGCCGAGGGCCTGCGGGACCTGCACCATCTTCAGGGCGTTCTTCAGGCTCTGCTGCGTGTTCTCCCGGGCCACCGCCAGTCGCTCCTCCCCGTAGCTGTCGAGCAGGTCGGGCGCGGCCCAGCCGTCCTCGACCGCGCAGAGCTTCCAGGCGAGGTTGTGGGCGTCCTGGAAGCCGCTGTTCAGACCCAGACCGCCGGTGGGCGGGAAGCGATGCGCCGCGTCGCCCGCCAGGAAGATGCGCCCCTGCCCCATGGCGTCGGCGACCTGCGAGCTCATGTGCCAGGTGCCGTTGTGGAGGATCTCGAGCGGCACCTCCTGCCCGATGGCCCGCAGCACCAGCTCCCGGCAGCGGGCGTCGTCGTAGTCGTCCTCGGACTCGGTGTCCGGGTCGAACTCGTGCATGTAGACCCACTCCCGATCGAGGTCGTGGGCGATGAACACGCCGCCGGCTTCGGGATCCAGCACGAAGTGGAGGACGCCCGGGCGCTCTCGCACCATCTCGCGCAGGTTCGCGCCGAAGTGGATCATCAGGAAGCTCTGGATGCGCGGCGGACCCTGCATCTCGATCCCGAGCGAGCCGCGCACGCGGCTGCCGGCACCGTCCGCGGCGATCAGCCACGAGCTGCGGATCTCGACGGTCCTGCCCGTCGCGAGATCGGAAACCGTCGAGGTCACGCCGCTGGCATTCTGCTCGCTCCGCTCCCACTGCCAGCCGTAGCGGAGATCGACGCCCGGGAGCTTTCCCAGTGCATCGGCGAGGATGGGCTCGAAGCGGTGCTGGGACAGATTGCGCAGGGGGGTGGGCGTGTAGCGGAGGCACTCGTCGCCCTGGCGTTCGAAGGGAAGATGGCCGATCTCCTCGCCCGCCAGGCGGGTCACGAATCGAACGTGGCCCGCGTCCGCCGGGTTCTTGCAGACGGCGTCGATGGGCTGCATGTCGAGTCCCGCCTGGCGGCAGATCTCGAAGGTGCGGGCGTTCACCACGTGGGCCGCGGGTGCCGCCTGGGGGCCGGCGCGCCGCTCGACGACCAGGCACTCCCGGCCGAGCTTGGAGAGGAGCGCCGCCTCGATCATGCCGACCGGGCCGGCGCCCACGACGAGAAAGGGAACCTCGATGCGCGACATCGTTGCCTCCTGTGATCCGGAGCTAGAGCAGCCCGGCGTAGCTTCCGCCGTCGAGCTGCAGGTTCTGCCCCGAGATGAATCCGGCCTGGGCGCTGCAGAGGAAGGCGCACGCGTCGCCGAACTCCTCCGGGCGACCGAGACGGCCGGCGGCGATCTGTGACTTCATGGCGTCGTAGGCCTCCTCGATCGGGATGCCGGCCATCTTCGAGTGGAGCTCTGCCATGCGCCGCTGGCGGGCCGTGTCGATCCGCTCGGGAAGCAGGTTGTTGATCGTGACGTTCGCGCGTGCCACGTCGCGCGAGAGTGCCTTCGAGACCGAGGTGAGCCCGGTGCGCGCGCCCGTCGACAGGCCCATGGGCGAGAGCGGCGTCTTCACCATGGCCGAGGTGATGTTCACGATGCGACCGAAGCCGCGGTCGCACATCCCGTCGAGGACGGCGCGGATCATCGCCAGGGGCGCGAGCATGTTCGCGTCCAGGGCTCCGATCCAGGCGTCCCGGTCCCAGTCTGCGAAGCGGCCGGGCGGCGGTCCGCCGTTGTTGTTGACGAGGATGTCGGGCTCGGGGCACGCCTCGAGGAGGGCGCTGCGCGTGTCCTCCCGGGCGATGTCGCCCTCGACCCCGGCCACCGTGACGTCGTGCGCGGCCGCGATCGCGTCGACGGCCTCCTTCAGCGCCGCCGGATCGCGTCCGTTCAGGGTCACGTGGACCCCTTCCCGCGCGAGGGCCTCGGCGCACGCGCGCCCGAGCCCGCGGCTGGATGCGCACACGATGGCGCGTCGATCCTGGATTCCGAGGTCCATGCTCGCTCTCCTCCTCGCCCGGGCTTCGCGGGCGATTCGCGATCGGAGCTGCGAGTGTGCCCTGAATTGGGACTATTGTCAATATTGAAATATCTCCCATTTCCGTGGTAGGCTGCGTGTCATGACGGAAGGGCGGCGAGAGCCCCGGACCCGGGGCCACCGGAAGAAGGAGAGGACGCGACGGCAGCTCGTGGCGGCCGGCCTGCGGGTCCTGGCCGAGAAGGGCCACGGGCTGACGGTGAGCGACGTGGTGGCGGAGGCGGACGTCTCCAACGGCACCTTCTACAACTACTTCGCCGACCGCGACGAGCTGATCGAGGCGGTCGCCGAGCAGTCGGCGATGGCGCTGGCCGCCGCCGCCGCCGAGGAGCCGGTGGAGGACCCGGCCCGCCGCTTCGCGCGGGCGACGATGCGGATGCTCCTGCACGCGCGTGCGGACGAGACCTGGGCGCGCGTGATGCTGCGCCTGGTCGGCCGGCCCGGCGGCATGGGAGTCGACCTCAGTCGCTACCTGCGCGAAGACCTGGCCGAGGGCCCCGCCCAGGGGCGCTTCGACGCCGGGCCGGACGACACGACCCTGGACCAGGTGGCCGGTCTCGTGATCATGACGATCCGTCGCATGGTCGAGGGCCAGGACTGGCCCGACACCCCGCAGCGGGCCGTCACACGCGGCCTGCGGACCCTGGGCGTCGACGCCGCCGAGGCCGAGGCCCTCGCCGCCGAGGCCGCCGACTCGTTGGGTTGAGCGATTCGCCCGAGAGCATCGCGACCCGGTCGGGAGCGGCCTACTCCAGAACCCCGGCAGCGGCGAGGTCGGCGATGCGCGCCTCGTCGTAGCCCAGGATCTCCGTGAGGATCTCCCAGTTGTCGCGCCCCAGCGTGGGCACGCCGCGGCGGATCCGCGCCGGTGTTCGTGACAGCTTCGAGCGCGTGTCCTCGACGATCGTGTAGGCGTCGTCCGACTCGATCCTCACGAAGTGCCCGCGCGCCAGGAGCTGCGGGTCCGCACAGGCCGCCGCGCTGTCCTGTACCCCGTGGCACGCGATCCCGGCGTCCTGGAGCCGGGCCTCGAGGGTCGCGCCTTCGATCTCGCGTGTGAGCTCGGCGATGGCCGCGTCCAGTGCGTCGGCGTCGTGCTGCCGCTGGTCCGCCGTTCGGAAGCGCGGGTCGCTCGCGAGCGACTCCCGGCCGAGCAAACGACACAGATCGCGGAAGTCCCGATCGTCCGCGACCGCGATCGCGATCCACTGATCGTCTCCCGCCACCGGATAGCAGCCATGGGGCGCGAGGAGCTCGTCCCGGTTCCCGCGGCGGGTCGGATCGCCGTCGTTCACCAGGGCGTCGAGCATGTCCGGCGCGAGGAAGTGCAGGGAAGCCTCGGCCTGGGAGAGATCGAGGTGGACTCCCTCGCCGCCCCGATCTCGCTGGTCGAGCGCGGCCAGGACGGCAGACGCCACGAACCTCGGCGTGACGTAGTCCGTGTACGCCCCGTAGGGCCCACAGGCTTCCCGATCGGGCCAGCCCGTCATCTCGTGGAAGCCCACGATCGCAGCCGACAGGTTGCCATAGCCGGAGAAGCTGGCGAGCGGGCCGGTCTGACCCATGAGCGAGGTGCTGAGCATCACCAGGTCGGGGTTCGCCTCGCGCAGCCGCTCGAAGCCGAAGCCCATCCGCTCCATCGCACCGGGCGTGAACGACTCGCACACGACGTCCGCCCAACGCACGAGGTCGAAGACGACCTCGCGCGTCTCGGGCCTGGCGAGGTCGAGCCCGAGCATCCGCTTGCTCGCGTTGGCGCCGTGGAACAGCGCTCCGGTCTCCATTCCGAATCGACGGTCGACGAAGGGACGCCCGCCGCGGATCGGGTCGTGCTTCCGGGCGGACTCGACGCGTACGACGTCCGCCCCGTAGTCGGCCAGCATGCGCGTCCCGGCCGGTCCGGCCAGCGCCCAGGTGAAGTCGAGGATCTTCACGTCGGAGAGCGGCAGGGAGGTGGGTTGCCCGGTCGTGTCGGGCTCGGCGCGCCGCGCGGGGCCCGCCGTCCGCGCCTCGCGGAGGAGCGCTTCCCGGTGTTCGTCCAGGCGGGGGGCGCGGCCCGCGCGCCGGGGTGTCCCGCCCGCCGGTCGAACGACGGCGCCGAGCTGCCTCGCCGCGCCTTCGCCGTCCGGCCGCTCGAGGGCCTGGAAGTAGCGACGGGCCTCGAGGTGCTCGTTCGAGGTGACGTCTCGCAGCGTCCAGGCCGGCGCGATCAGGAGTCGGCGCTTCATGGCGATCTCGAGCAGCTCGCTCTTCGTCTTCGACGCCGTCCATGCGGCGATGGCCGCCTTGGCCCGGTCGTGGGTCTCCACCGGCTCCGCACCCTTCGAGATCCGCGACGCGATCGCGATCCAGTCCTTGTCGCGAAGCTCCTCGTCGCAGAAGCCGTCCTCGCACACCGCCTCCATCAGACGGACCGTCGCGGGGCCGAAGGCCCGACCGAAGAGATGGGTGATCGAGACGTGACCATCGCTCGCCGGATACCGGAAGCGCAGCGTGAGCTCGCCGATGCGGCCGCCGCCCGCGGTACGGGCCCCGCCTGCGGAGTGGACGGCGGCCGAGACGATGTCCGACTGGGTGGCGAGGGTGACGGCCTGCTGGGCGGAGACGTCGACGTGCTGGCCGAGGCCGGAGCGGCGACGCTCGTGCAGGGCGACCATCGTCGCGGCGGCTGCCTCCGCTCCCGCGTGGAGGAAGGCCTGGGGGACGGAGACGCGCACGGGCGGCCGGTCCGCGTCTCCCATGAGCCAGAGTGCGCCGGAGGCCGCGAGCACGGTGAGGTCGCTGGCCGCCCAGTGTGCCTTGGGTCCCGCCTGCCCGAAGGGCGTGATCGACACGTAGACCAGTGCCGGGTTGCGGCGAGCCAGCTCCTCGAAGCCGAGGCCGAGGCGCTCGAGCTCACCGGGGCTTCGCGACTCGATCAGGACGTCGGCACCGTCGATCAGACCCAGCAGATCCTCCCGGTCGCTCGGCGACTCGGGATCGAGGACGATGCTCCGCCGGCCCCGCGCGTACGCCCAGAAGGAGAGCGACCGCTCGGGGTCGCGGATGCCCCCCGCGAAGGGCCCCTGCCGCCTCACCCGCGAGCCGCCGGGCGGCTCGATGGAGACGACGTCGGCTCCCAGCTCGTTCAGGACGAAGCCGCAGAGGATCGCCCGCTCGTCGGAGAGATCCAGCACCCGGCAGGGCCCCAGCATCGTCAGCCCTTTCGGCCGAAGCCCTTGATGAGATCCAGGGGGTCGAGCTTCGCGCCCGTGTCCTTCGTGCGCGCACCTGCCCAGCGCTCCCCGCTGCGCGGACCGCGAACGATGCGGTAGTTGCGCGCCGCGAAGTCCTCCTGCTTCCACACCCACTCGACGTCGAGAGAGGTGTAGTGGGCGGAGATCGCACGTCGGAAGCCGTCGGTCCGGTTGCGACCGGAGCCGTGCAGCAGCACGGGGTGGAAGAACACGGTGTCGCCCGGCTCCATCTCCAGATGGACCCGCTGCTCGAGCTGGTCGCCGATGTCCGCGGCACCGAAGTAGCCCATGTTCAGGTCTTCGATGTGGGGAGGGTTCTCGTGGGCGAGCAGCTCCCCGCGATGGCTGCCCGGGACGACGACGAGGCAGCCGTTCTCCTTGGTGACGCGCTCGAGCGCCGTCCACGACGCGACGATCCGGTCCGCCGGCCGGAAGGGGAAGTAGAGCAGGTCCTGGTGGAGGGGATGTCGTCCGTCGACGTTCGGGGGCTTGTTGATCAGCATCGTGTGGATCGTCTGGACGTCGCGACCGACGATGCACTCGATGGCGTCGAGGATCTTCGGGTGCGTGGTGTAGGTGTCGAGGACCGGGTCGTTCTCGTAGTCCTGGATCTTCGCGACGGCCTCCAGCCGGCTACCGGGCACGACCTTGCCCTTCGCGACCATGACGTCCTTCATGACGAGCATGCCCTCGGCCCGTGGGACCCGCTCCTGCACGATGTCGTCGAGGTGCGCGAGCCAGCGGTCGAGGTCGTCCTGGGGGATCAGGCCCGGCAGCACCACGTAGCCGTTCTCCCAGTAGAACCCGAGCTCCTCGGGGCCGAGGGGCGGAGCGTCGGAGGGGGGATTGCTCATCGATCGGGTCTCCTCAGGCCGCGGGACGGATTCGATAGCGCATCGGCAGCTTCTTCAGCCCGACCACGAAGGCCGAGTGGATCTGCTCCGGCTCGCCCGCCAGCTCGGCCCACTCGAGACGCCGGGCCAGCTCCTGCAGGAGCGCGCGTTGGGAACGGCGCGCGAGGTTCGCTCCCATGCAGAAGTGCTCGCCGATCCCGAAAGCCAGGTGGCGGTTGGGTCTGCGGTCGATCCGGAACGCGAAGGGGTCGTCGAAGACCTCCTCGTCGCGGTTCGCGGAGGCGTAGAACATCACCAGCCAGTCGCCGCCCCGCAGCTTCTGGCCGCGCAGCTCGTAGTCCTGCAGCACCTTCCGCTTCATGTGGTTCACCGGCGTGCTCCAGCGCACCACCTCCTCCACCGCGGAGTCGAGCAGCTCCGGCTCGCGCTTGAGTCTCTCGAACTGGTCGGGGTGCTCGAGCAGCGCCCGCATGCCGCCCACCAGCGCGTTCTTCGTCGTGTCGTGTCCGGCGCTGAAGGTAATCAGGTAGTAGCCGAGGGTCTCCATCATTCCCATCGGCTCGCCGTCGATCCGGGCGTTGGCCAGCAGGCTCGCGAGGTCGTCGCGCGGATTCGCGCGTCGGTCCTGGATGATCCTGTCGAAGAGCTGGTAGAACTCGAGCCCCATCTCCATGGTGGCCTGGCGACGGTCCTCGCCCTCGCGCTGCAGGTCCGGATCGTCGGACGCGAAGAGCTGGTTGGTCAGCCGGAGGATGTCTGGCTCGCTCTCCCGCGGCACGCCCAGCATGGTCGAGAGGATGCGCAGGGGGTGGGCGGCGGCCACGTCGTTGGCGAAGTCGCATTCGCCTTCGCCGGTCTCGCCCGCCAGCCGGTCGACGATCTCCCGTGCGCTGGTGCGGATGGCCTCGTCCATGTCCTTGACGGCACGCGGCGTGAAGACGGGACTGGCGACGTTGCGGAAGCTGCGGTGCTCGGGCGGATCCATCTCGATGATCACGCGCATCGAGCCGGCGAGCTCCTGCTGGCGAACGATCTCCTCCTGGGCCAGTGGAATCATGGCGATCCCCTCGGCGGAGGAGAAGATCTCGGGCTGCTTCGAGATCTCGCAGATGTCCGCGTGCTTCGTGATGGCCCAGAACGGAGCGAAGCCGGGAGGGGTGCACCAGTGGACGGGAGACTCGGCGCGCAATCGGGTCCACAGATCGTGGGGAATTCCCTGGCTCGCGTAGGCGTGCGAGCTGACGAGATCGAGGCCGTCGGTGATCGACACGGGATGCCCTCCAGACAACTAGTATACTAGTATACGCGGCAGCGGGTCGCCTGCGAGCCGCCGGGGGCGGGGCCGTCTCGCCGGAACCGCCATCGAAGGAGCATGCCATGGAGCGATACGACGGTCTTCTCTTCGACTGTGACAACCACTACTACGAGGCGGAAGACGCCTTTCTCCGCCACGTGCCCCGGCGGATGCAGAAGCGCTGCGTGCAGTGGGTGGAGATGAACGGCAAGCGCTACCACCTGGTCGCCGGCAAGCTGAATCTGGCCGTGGGAAACCCGACCTTCGATCCGATCTCGAAGCCCGGCGTGTTGCGCGAGTACTACCGCGGCAACCCGGACGGCAAGACCTTCGTCGAGCTCACACGCTCGGCCCTCGAGCCCCGTCCGCCGGAGTACATGGATCGCGACGCGCGCGTCGCCCGCGCCGAAGAGCAGGGCCTCGCGGGCGCCTGGCTCTTCCCGACCGCGGGCGTGCTCTACGAGCAGGCCATGAGCCACGACATCCCGGCCCTGTGTGCGCTCACCGAAGGCTTCAATCGCTGGCTCGAGGAGGACTGGGGGCTCACCTACAAGGGGAAGCTCTTCAGCGCTCCCTACATCACCCTGGCCGACGTCGACTGGGCCTGCCGGGAGCTCGAGTGGGCGCTCGAGCGCGACGCGCGCCTGCTGGTGATGCGCCCCTCCCCGGTCTGCACCCGCGACGGCTGGCGCTCGCCCTGTGACGAGCGCTTCGACCCCTTCTGGGCCCGCGTCAACGAAGCCGGCATCACGGTGGTCGCCCACGTCGGCAGCACCGGCTACACGGCGAACGGC
The DNA here is from genome assembly GCA_028284295.1 of Myxococcota bacterium. Taxonomy (GTDB): domain Bacteria; phylum Myxococcota_A; class UBA9160; order UBA9160; family UBA4427; genus JAJDAN01. The sequence continues at coordinate 10,386 of JANQSB010000531.1, forward strand.
TACGGGGGCAACGCCGCGCTCGACGCGCTGGGCGGCGGGCGCAAGCCCACCGTGGCGGGCTTGATCCCCGAGCGGGCCATCTACGACTTCCTGCTCACCTTCGCCTTCGACAAGATGTTCGAGCGCTTCCCGAACCTGCGCATCGCGTCGGTCGAGAACGGATCCGGCTTCCTGCGCGACCTGTTCGTGAAGCTCGAGCAGTCGAAGGCGCGGATGCCGTGGTACTACGAGGAGGACCCGGCGGAGCTCTTCCGCCGGAACGTCTGGATCAATCCCTTCTGGGAGGACAAGATCACCGAGGTCATCGAGCACATGGGCGTCGACCGGGTCATCTACGGCTCGGACTGGCCGCACATGGAGGGCATGGAGCGACCGCGCGACATCCTGGACGAGGACGAGCTGGATGCCATCCCCCTCGCCGACCAGGCGAAGATCCTCTACGAGAACGCCGCCGCGCTGAACGAGCGGCGGCCGGCCTAGCCCGATGTCCACGCCCTCGGACGCGATCTCCACGGACCTCAGCGCGGACGTGGCCCTGGTCACCGGCGCCACCTCGGGCCTCGGTCGCCGCTTCGCGCGGGTGCTCGCGGACCGCGGGGCCGCGGTCGCCATCGCCGGGCGGCGTGTCGAGCGCCTCGACGAGCTCGCGAAGGAGATCGAAGAGGCGGGAGGCCGGGCCTTCCCGCTCCCCCTCGACATGCGCGATGCCGCGGCGGTCGACGCCGCCCCCGCGGCCGCGGAGGAAGGCCTGGGCGCACCGGTGTCCATCCTCGTCAACAACGCGGGAATCCCCGACGCCCAGCGGGCCCACAAGATGTCGCTCGAGCTGATCGACTCGGTCCTCGACACGAACCTGCGCGGTCCCTACCTGCTCTCCTGCGCCGTGGCCCGGCGCCTGATCGAACGGAAGCAGCCGGGCCGCATCGTCAACATCAGCTCGGTCGGCGCCTACCACTACGCGGGGGGCGGGGCCGCGCTGTACTCGATCACCAAGGCCGGCATCACGCGCATGACCGAGGTGCTCGCCGTCGAGTGGGCCCGCTACCACATCAACGTCAACGGGATCGCTCCGGGCGCCTTCCACTCGGAGATGATGGACGGGATGATCGAGCGTGTGGGGGACATCAGCCGGCACTTTCCCCGCAAGCGTCTGGGAGAGCCCGAGCAGCTCGACGGGACCCTCCTCTACCTGGTCTCGCCTTCGTCTGAGTTCGTGACGGGAACGGTGATCGTGGTCGACGACGGACAGGGCGGGCGCTGAGCCCGATGCGGATCGTGGCCGAGCACGTCTACGACTGCGATCCCGAGGACTTCTGGGCGCACCACCTCGACGAGGAGTCCCGCCGAGCCAAGGAGGTCGGGGGCTGCGGTGCGGTCTCCTTCCGGGTCCTGTCGAAGGAGAGACGGGGCGGAGAGTGGATCGTGCGCTCGGAGCTCGTGGAGGCGCCCGACCTCCCGGCTCCCGTCCGGAAGATCTTCGGCGGCACCATCCGAGCCGAAGAGCTGCTTCGTTGGGAGGAGGGGGCGAGCATCGCGACTTTCGAGCACACGCCCGAGACCCTGCCCGACCGGGTGCGGATGTCCGGTCGCCTGCGGGTCGAGCCTTCCGGCGAGGGGCGCTGTCGGGTCGTGATGGAAGCCGAGGTTCGCGTGAACGTCTTCGGAGTCGCCAGCATCCTCGAACGGCTGCTCGCCCGGGAGCTTCCGCTGCGCCAGGAGAAGGCGATGCGCTGGTTCAACGCGAATCTCGGCTCGGGCTGAGCTCGGAATCACCCCCGACTCCGAAGCTCGAGGTCGCTCGGGCGCTCAGTCGATCGGACGATCCCACTCGTCGGGGTGATCCAGCTCGGTGTCGTGCGGCACCGGACCGCCGGAGATCCGCTGGAGCAGGTTCTTGGCCAGCCCGTCCAGACCGGTGGTGCGAGTCGTCATCGCCCGCCCGGCGAGGCGCCCGACGAGTGCGGTCTTGAGCTCGCGCACCCAGTGATCCCGCGCGCTTCGCATCGTCACCCTTCAGCCCTCCAGCGTGGTCTTCGACATTCCGGCGGGAGGCTCGCAGGCCACCAGGCGTCCGGGGTAGCCCTTGAAGTGCGGGATGCCCTGCTCGTGGTCCAGCAGGTCGTCGGTGTCGACGGTGAGGACGGCGTCCGAGGAGACGAAGGCACCGGCCAGGTCGAGCTCGCCCCGGGTCTCGGGATACCACCAGCCGTGCGGGACCCGGACGTGCCCCCGCCGCATCCCGTCCTGGATGCTGATCCGGGCGCGGACCTGGCCGTGCTCGGTCTCGAGGCGCGCCCAGTCTCCGTCGAAGAGACCGTCCCGCTCGGCGTCGTCGGGGTGGACGAAGAAGCGCGGCGCGGGCGAGCGTCGTCGCAGGACGCCGACGTTCCGCTGCCCCGTCTGGAAGAAGGGGTCCTCGCGCACGCCCGAGAAGACCCGGTACGGGAACGCCGCGGTCGGTGCGGGCGCCGGCCGGTGGTAGGGCAGGGGGTCGAAGCCCAGGTCGGCGAGGATCGACGAAGCCAGCTCCACCTTGCCCGACGGCGTCGCGAACCCGGTCTTGCGGTACTTGCGGAACTTCGGGGGCGGGAGGTCCATGACCGTGGACGCCCGGAACTCGGCGAAGCTCCGCCCGGAGGGCTCGAGTCGGTAGTCGAGGACCTCCTCGAGGCTGTCCCAGGCGAAGTGCTCCGCGAAGCCCATGCGGCGCGCGAGGTCGGTCCAGAATCGGAAGGTCGAGCTCGCCTGCTCCGGCGCGTCGGCGACGGCCTCGGACAGGGTCAGTCGATTGCTCCAGGCCCAGCTGTCGGCGAGCATGGCGGTCGGGGTCATGAAGATCTCGTGGGCGACGACGAGATCCTGGTTCCGCAGCGCGCGGTGGATCTGGTGCTGGTTGGGATAGGAGAGCAGGGTGTTGTTGCCGAGGGTGATGAACGCCTTCACGGGATACGGGTCGCCGTCGGCCATCGCCCGGAAGACCTCGGACGGGTTGGCCATCTGGCAGCCCATCACCTGGTCGACCCAGGGCTGGCCCCACACCTTCTCCAGGTAGGGCTGGAGCATCTCGGCGGTGCGGTAGGTGTAGACGGGGTGTGTCTGGTAGCCGAGCTGCTTGGCCCGCTGCCGGGGCGAGATCTCGTCGTGCAGCTGGAGCTCGGCCTCGGTGCGCCAGCCGGGGTGCAGGCCGGAGAGCAGCTCACCGCCCACCACGTCGAGGTTGCCCGTGATGGCTCGCAGGATCGACTGGAGCCGGATCCCCGAGGTCGAGTCGAGCTGCTGGTCGGTGATCGGCGTCCACGGGATGACCGCGCCGTCGGCCTTCGCGTACATGCGCGCGGCCCTCGCGATGAGCTCGGCGTCGACGCCCGTGATCTCGGCCACCCGCTCGAGCGGGTACTCGTCCACGCGGGCCCGGAGCTCGCCGAAGCCCACGCACCAGTCGCGCACGAAGTCGGCGTCGTAGAGCTCTTCGTCGAGGATGACCTTGAGCCATCCGAGCAGGAGCGCGGCGTCGGTGCCCGCGCGGATCTGCAGGTGCAGGGTGGCCCGCTCGGCCTGCTCGGAGACGCGCGGGTCGACCACGATCGTCTCCGCGCCGCGCTTGCGGGCGCCCTCGATCATGTTGAAGATCGGCGTCCACGAGTGCTTGCGGGGGTTGTGTCCCAGCAGGACCACGCAGTTGGCGTTGCCGATGTCCGGGAAGGGCATCCAGCCGTAGGTGAGGCGGTTCACCGCCGCGGTGTTTCCGGCGCAGAGCGATACGCCCGAGATCCAGTTCGGTGAGCCGAGAAGGTTCATGAAGCGGCGATCGAGACCGTGGGTGGTCTGGGTGTTCCAGCCCGAGGTCGAGACGGCCAGCGCCTCCGGACCGTGGTTCGCGACGACCTCGCCCAGGCGCTCCGCGATCTCGTCCATCGCCTGCTCGTAGGAGATCTCCTCCCAGCGATCCTCGCCCCGTTCGCCCGCGCGCTTGAGCGGAACGCGGAGCCGATCCGCGTGGTTGTGGATCTTCGGCGCGGCCGTGCCCTTGTAGCAGATGTTGCGGGCGACGGCGGGCGAGTCGTGGGCCTGGATCCGGGTGACGCGGCCGTCGACGGCCGTGGCGCGGAGCTGGCAGCCGATGTCGCAGATGGTGCAGACCGTGTAGCCCGTGCGGGTCGTGGAAGGCGCCTGTGCGAGGGTCATGGTCCTCTCCGGGGTGATCGCTTCAGTGCCCGATGCGGGCGTCGTGTTCGTGGGCCAGGCGGGTCAGCTGCTCGACGACCATCGGCTCATGGGGCAGGGCGCGCCCGCCACTCGTGGCTCGGCCGAGCGCCAGCCCGAGGATGGCCTCCCGGGCCATGAGGAAGAACGCCTGTGCCTCCTCGTCCGCCAGCAGGTCCGATCGTCGATCGGGGTGGACGAGCTTGGCGAAGCGCTCGACGACGGGCCCGATGGCCCGACCGAGCTCGGGGTCGTTGGCCGCCGCGAGCCACGCCTCGATCACGACCTTGAAGTCCGTCGCGGCGACACTCTCCCAGGTGCGGAGGAGCAGCTCGGCAATCGAGCTCGGTTGCGGGCCCGTGCCCGCCGTGGCGGACAGCTCGGCGTATCGGTCGTCGAGCGCCGCGGCCAGCAGGTCGGCGAGCCCGTCGAAGTGATGGCTGAAGGCGCCGCGGGTGAGCGCGGCTCGCTCGCAGACCGCCACCGACGTGATCCCCGCCCAGCCGCGCTCCACCAGCAGCTCGAGGGTGGCCTCGATCAGGGCGCCTCGAGTGGCGGCGGAGCGTTCGGCCTGGGTCCGTCGCGGCATGGACCCAGCCTAGCCAAAAACATTCATCTATGCATGAATGTATGCTGTCCGATCGCCGGGGCGCAGTGGTCGATTGCGTGTGTACGCACTAGTGTGCCCGCATGGCTTCGGACTGCAGTGCCTTCAAGGTCCGGCGGCTCTCCCGCCAGGTGACCCAGTTCTACGACCAGGCCATCCGGCGGGAAGGCCTGAAGTCGACCCAGTACCACCTGCTCACGGTGATCGGCGAGGAGGGCCCGCTCCGCGTCGGGCGCCTGGCCGACCGGATCGGAGCCGAGCGCACGTCGGTGAGCCGGGCCCTGCAGGCCGCCGAGGCCGGGGGCTGGGTGGAGGTCGGTCCGGGGCCCGACGCAAGGTCGAAGTCGGTACGCCTGACCGCCGAGGGCCGGGCCCTGGTGGCGCGCGTCGAGCCGCTTCGCGCCGAGCAGGAGGCGGCCTTCCGGCGCGCGCTCGAAGGCGTGGTCTCCGAACGCTTCATCGAGGATCTGGTTCGCGCCGCCGACCGGCTGCAGGAGCTGATCGAACAGGGCGATTCACGCCGACCCACGGAACCCGTCGCGACCCCCGCGACGGAAGCGAGGTAGCCATGGCCATGGAGCTCTTCACCTCCCCGACGCCCAACGGCTGGAAGGTGACCATCATGCTCGAAGAGCTGCGCGAGGCGGGCTTCGAGCTGGCCGACCTGAAGGTCACCCGGATCGACATCATGAAGGGCGATCAGTTCACCGAGGCCTTCACCGCCGTGAACCCGAACCAGAAGATCCCCGCGCTGGTCGACGGCGATCGTTGCGTGATCGAGAGCTGCGCGATCCTGCAGTACCTCGGCGAGCGCTTCCCGTCGCCCCTGCTGCCCCAGGACGAGGCGCGCTGGGAGGTGCTGCCCTGGGTCTACTGGCAGGCCGCGAACGTGGGGCCGATCTTCGGCAACAAGCTGGCCTACACGCGCTACATCACCGACGTGCCCGACGAGGCGAAGGCCCATCCGCTCGAACGCTTCGGCAAGGAGGCCCGTCGCCTCTCGGGCGTGCTCGACCGGAAGCTCGAGGGTCACCCCTTCGTCTGCGGCGAGCAGTTCACCATCGCCGACATCGCGATCTACCCGTGGCTGCGCGGCTGGAAGTGGAGCAAGGTCGACATCACGGATCGACCGAACGTGATGGAGTGGATCGATCGCGTGCGCGAGCGCCCCGGCGTGGGTCGCGGTCTCGCCTACGGGGTCCCGGAAGAAGAGATCGACCGCTGGAGCGACGAGCGCCGGAAGAGCTACGCGAGCGGTGGCGCGTCGATCGCGTCGAACGAGCGACTCCGCTCGGATCTCTGAGCATGGACGTCCAGCTCGACATCACGGGCGGCATCGGCCGCATCCGCCTCGACGACGGCAAGAAGAACGCGATCACGCGGGACGCCGTGGCCGACATCACGACCGCCCTGGACGAGGCCGAGTCGAAGGCGGACGCCCTCGTGCTCGTGGGCCGTCCCGGCTCCTTCTGCGCGGGCTTCGACCTCGCGACCATGACGGGGGGCGATCGCGAGGCCATGGCGGCCCTCGGCCTCGGGGGTGCACGCATCGCCCTGCGCCTCTTCCGCCATCCCAAGCCGCTGGTCGCGGCGTGCACCGGCCACGCGTTCACCATCGGCGCCCTGTGGCTGCTGGCCTCCGATACGCGCATCGGAGAGGACGGTCCCTTCAAGCTGGCCATGACCGAGACGAAGATGGGCATGCCGCTCCCGCCGTGGGCCCTCGAGCTGCTGAAGGCCCGGATCGCCGTCAACCACTTCGTCCCGGTGGTCGCCCAGTCGAGGATCTACTCACCCGTCGAGGCCGTCGCGGCGGGCTTCCTCGACGAGGTGGTGCCGGCAGGGGAGGCCGAGTCGCGCGCCCTCGAGATCGCGGGAGAGCTCGCCCGGCTGCCTGCCGCCGCCTACGCGGGCAACAAGCTTCCCGTCCGGGCCCCCGCCTTCGAGATCATGGAGCGGGATCTCCAGGAGCCTTAAGCTCTCGGGGAACGCTCCGGGGAGGCTCCATGTCCGTCGACCAGCGAAGCCGCAGGATGAAGGACGTCCGCCCCCTCTCCACCGAAGAGGTGCTGGACGTCGTCCTCGAGGAGGCCCTGGAGGCGCACGGCGAGCTCGCGGCGCGCGGCGCGCGCTTTCGCAAGGTCCGCCCCCTCGGCCTGGAGGTCGAGGACGGCACCGCGTTCACCCTGCGCGTCGACGGCCAGCGCCTGGTTCGTGACCCGGGTCTCGAGAAGGCCGGCATCGTCGCACGGCTCGCGGTCGATGGGCTCTCGGACCTGGTGCAGGACTACCAGTCCACCATGGGGCTCATGATGACCGCCCGCGTGCAGGTGGTGCGCGGCGAGATGGGCGACTGGCTGACCTGGGAGCCCGTGCTGCGCGCGCTGCTCGACGGCCGGAGGGTCTACGAGACGGGGGACGTCGGCTTCCGCGACCTCGACGGCCAGCCCCTGGACCTGGACCGCAGCTTCGGGATCGACGACGACCGGGAGGAGATGGCCCACTTCCTCGCCGAGGCGGGCTTCCTGCACGTGCGCGGCGTCTTCGAAGAGGACGAGATGGCCGCGGTCGGTCGCGACATCGATCACTTCGTCTCGACGGCGCGGCCGGACGACGGCGACTCCTGGTGGGCCGAGGACGCCGCGGGCAACGCCCAGGCCGTGCGCGTGCTCGAGTTCTACGAGAAGTCCGAGACGCTGCGAGATCTCGTCCACAGCGATCGTTACCAGTGGATCGGTGAGCTCACCGGCGACGGTCACTTCTACCGCCGCGGCGCCGAGGGGCTCGTGAAGCCGCTCGGCATCGTGAAGGGCCTCTCGGACCTGCCCTGGCACAAGGACTGCGGCCAGGGGCGGCACTCGTACATGTGCAACGCGCTCACCTGCGGCATCTCGGTGACGGGCGCGGACCGCGTGAGCGGTGCCCTCGGCGTCGTTCCGGGCTCGCACCGCGCCAACGTCATGATGCCCGGGCGCGATCCGGTCATGGACCTCGAGCCGCGCATGCTCGAGACCTCCACGGGCGACGTCACCATCCACTGCAGCGACACCCTCCATCGCGCCCACCCGCCCACGGAACGTCCGCGCAAGGTCGTCTACTCGGGCTTCCGGCTGCCCCTGCTTCCGGGGGACGAGCCGATCGTCGAGGATCGCTACAGCAAGGAGGCCCGCGCGGAGCTCACCAACGTCGAGGATCGCATCGCGGCGGCGGGTCGCGCCTCGGGCTAGACCGGCGGGGCGACCTTCAGCTCCGAAGGGTGTCCGAGGGAAGCTCGCCGAAGCGCTCGCGGTAGGCGCTGGCGAAGCGGCCGAGGTGGGAGAATCCGCAATCGTGGGCGACGGTCGCGACCGTCCTGCCCGGTGGCGCCAGCTGGAGCGCCATGCGCGCGCGGTCGAGCCGGCGGTCCCGTAGGAACTCCATGGGCGTGTAGCCACGGCTCCTGCGGAAGGCGTCGAAGAGCGATCGCCGGCTGCAGCCGCACTCGGCGACGAGCTCGTCGATGGTGACGGGCTCCAGCGCGTGGGCCTCCAGGAACTCCTCGGCCTGGCGGACGACTTCCGGGGCGACCTCCTTCGGGCGGCCTCCGTGGATCTCTTCGTGATAGTTGCTCGGGAGGCTCAGCAGCCAGCTCACGACGAGGTCGTCGTAGCTGGCGCGGACGAGAGGGTTCGCGAGCAGCGGGTCGTCCGCCTCCGCGCACTCGACGAGGTGTGCGATCAGGCTGTGGAGGTGTCGTCCGGGCGCCGAGTCGAGCGCGACCTCCACGTCGAAGCGGATCGGGTCGCGAGGGTTGCGGTCGAGGGCATTGGCGAGCCTTCGCTGCAGATCCTCGAAGCCGATGCGAAGCGTGAACTCGCCGCCGCCCTCCAGGCGATGGTGGATCGCGCGCCTGCCCGGCGCGAAGACCACGGCGTTGTTCGTGTAGGACACCTTCTCGCCGTCGATCCACGAGGCCATCGGGCGACCGACACCCAGCGAGACCACCACCGCACCCTCGACCCGGCCTCCGTCGACCACCGTGTCCGTCCCGAAGCGGTTGAAGGCGATGAGCGAGTCGCCCAGGGGCACGCCATACATCTCGAGGGAGAATTGCCGCCGGGCTGCGAGG